>JAYVOY010000035.1:0-10477 GCA_043757645.1 Verrucomicrobiota bacterium | reverse complement strand
CGAAAATGTCGAGGCACGTTTCCTCGGGCTTCGTTTTCCAAGTGAAGTGCGCCGTCCAGCCGCCGCGCAGCCAGCGGGCATCGAGTGGGGGCGAGATGTTGCCGCGATAGTTCGGGAGCAGACCCCGCAATGACGTCTCCGCAATCAGCGCGCGAAACGCGTCCGCGTTCGCGGGCGCGCACAACACATCACAATCCTTCGTTGTCGCCGCCACGCCAAAATGCACGCACGCCATCCCGCTCGTGATCGCGCACGTGATCCCGCGTGCCTGCGCGGTCGTCACGAGGCCCGTGAAGAAGGATTCAAGTTCTGCGTACGGAATCACGCGGGAAGCCTGTTCGGGCGCGGTGCGGGATACAAGAATCGCGTCGCGCCACTCATCGTCGCTGAAACATCTCACTCACCACCAGCGCCTCGATGATGGCCGGGAGCCGGTACTCCGTCGCCTTGCTTTGCTTCGCGAGACTCGCCAGCGCGGGGCGGTCGTCGAGGGTCAGCACGCGGCGCAGCGCGAACGTCGCGAGCTTTTCGAGGAAGGCGGCGTTGAACTTGTCCACGTCCTCGAGCAGCAACTTCTTGAACGTCGCGGCATCGGTGAACTTCCTTCCGTCGATCAATTCCCCGCTCGCGTCCACCTTCGGATTGTTCCCCACGCCAAGCGTCAGCACCTCCTCCGTGCGCCAGCGGCCAATCGCGTCGTAGTTGTCAAACGCCACGCCCAGCGGGTCGATCTTCGCGTGGCACGCGGCGCAGTTCGCGTTGGCTTTGTGCGCCTCGAGCTTCAGGCGCAGCGTGGATTTGGGCGCGTTGGTGGACGCGGGTTCGAGCGCGGGCACATTGGCCGGCGGCGGCGGGGGCGATTTGCCGAGGATGGATTCCAACACCCATTTGCCGCGATGCACCGGGCGATGCCGCGTGCCGTCGGACGTCAGGCTCAACACCGCCGCGTGCGTGAGCAATCCGCCGCGATGATCCTCGGGCCGCAACGCCACGCGTTGGAAGCGGTCGCCGCTCCTCTCGGGAATGCCGTAATAATCCGCGAGCCGCGCGTTCACCATCGTCCAGTTCGAGTCGAGGAATTCGCGCAGGCTCAGATTCTTTTCCAGCACTTCGCGGAAGAACGCCTTCGTCTCGCCGACCATGCTCTTCTCCAAATGCGCGTCGTAATCGGGATAAAGTTTCTTGTCCGGCGGGAACATCCCGACCATCCGCAATTGCAGCCAGTCGCGCGGAAACGTCTCGGCGAATCGCGTCGCCTTCGGATCGCGCAACATCCGCGCGACCTGCGCCCGCAGCACCTCGGGCCGTTGCAACGTCCCCGCGCGCGCGGCGTCCAACAGCGCCGCATCCGGCATTGTGCTCCACAGAAAATACGACAGCCGCGAGGCCAGCTCCCAGTCCGTCAGCCGCGTCCGCGCGCCACCCGCAGTCGCACCCGCCGGAGCCGGCGCGTCCGCGCCCTCGACGAGATACAGAAAATCCTTCGCGCACAGCACCGCTTGGAAGGCCGCCTTCATCGCGGCCTCGAGCTTCTCGCCGTTCTTCATTTCCGCCTCGACGAGTTTCACCAGCGGGTCCACGTCCGCCGCTTTCACCGGCCGCCGGTACGCGCGCTCGGTGAAACGCAGCAGCGACGCGCGCACGCCCGCGGGTGACGCGGGCAGATACTCGCGTTGCGCGAACGTCGGCCCCTCCTCCGCAATCGGCCCCGACCACTCGATCCAATCCACGATCAGGAAAGGCCACAGCGGCGCGCCGTCCTCATCCGTGAGTTTCATCTGCCACGGGAGGCGCCCGTCCTTGATGCTCAGGAACGCGTGATTCCCCGCGCGCCCCGACCGCGGCAGATTCGACGGCCCCGGTGTGTCATTGCTGAAGCGCACGTTCAAATAACCCGCCGGCAAATGCGTGGTGAAATCCACGACGATCGGCTGCTCCTCCGGCGCGAGCACATCCTGCTCGTGCAACATCCGGTCCAGATTGCTCGCATACACCGCGAGATGCGGCGCGCGCCCGCTCTTCGGCTTCAGCCCGCTCAACTGCACGCGCATCCGATACACGCCCGCCACCGGAATGTTCCCCGGACTCGCCCGCGTGAGATCGTGCCCCGGCCACATTTCCACGCGCACTTTCTCGAGCAGCCCCGCCGCCTCCAGCTCCGCGCGATTCGCGCCCCCGCGCAAATCAAAACCGTCCTTCCGCATTTCAATCCCCTTCGCCTTCGCCGCCGCTTTCCCCTTCGCCTTGCTCTCGGGAGCCGCGTCGGGAAATGCCTCGCTCAAAATCGCCTCCGCCGCCGCCAGATGTTTCTCCACGTGCGACGGCGAAAGCGACAACACCGAACCAATCCGCTCGAAGCCATTCCACGCGTCATCCTCCGACAAGCCCGTGGGATCCGCGAAATCAAACGTCACCCCGAGCAAATCGCGGATCGTGTGCGCATACTCCTCGCGCGTGAGCCGGTGAAACGACACCCGCTCGCGCCGCGCCAACCGCTCCGTCTCGCCCTCCTTGAGCCGCGCCGCGAGCCACTCGACCACGCGCGCCGCCTCCGCCGCGGCGGGCTTCGGCTCGCCCTTGGGCGGCATCTCGCCCGAGCTGATGCGGTCCATGATTTCGGCCCACTTCATCGCCGCGCCGCCCTTGATAAAATCCCGCGACAACGTGTCCACGCGCAACTCGCCCTTCTGCTTTTTCTCCCCGTGACAACTCACGCAATGCTCCGTCAAAAACGGTTGCACCGCGCGCGCAAACTCCGCCGTGCCCTCCGCCGCCCCGAGCCTCGCCGCACCCGCGCCGAGTGCGAGGCAAGCAACCACCGCCCAGCGAATAAAAATCCGTGAATGAAAATAAAAGTAGCGTGCCATTTTGCGCCCGAACCCTGACGCCGCGTTGGGGAAAGGATTCACGCGGCGCACGGTTGGTGCGCACTCCGCCGCGGAGCGCCGAGCACCGGCTCGGCGTGAACCACTGGCGGCAACTCGCCGATCTGGAGATCGGCGCTCCGCGGGGAGGTGGGGCGCGCCTGTCCGCAGCGCGCCGTGGCGGTGTTCGCACGCTCGGTGCGGCGCTTCAGTCCCGCAGGGACGGCCGAAAATGCCCCAGCGCTAAACCGGAACTATGCAATGGGCGGACCGCCGCCGTCCCGGCGGCTCACACCGTCCAAACAAGGCGGAGGCGGGCATTTTCCGCAGTTCAAAAGGTTCACTATTCGGTGAGCATTTTGGCCGTGGAAAATCCGCGTGTTCGCCCCGTTTGGACGGTGTGAGCCGCCGAGACGGCGGCGGTCCGGTCCCACTGCATCGTTACGGCCAAACGTGAAACTCCGCCCAAAACACCGCCCCCGTTCATCCTCCTTCTCTCGCGCCGCCGCGCGCGCTACGGTCGCGGCCTGTGGCTGGCACCCTTTACGATTTTCTTCCGCGCGGGGATGACCTGAGCAACGACGGGTTGCTCGGGCGCTTCCTCGATTACGTCACCGCGCGCGGGCTGGAGCTTTATCCCGCGCAGGAGACGGCGATCCTCGAATTGTTCGAGGAGAAAAACGTGATCCTCAACACGCCCACCGGCTCGGGGAAATCCCTCGTCGCCGCGGCGCTGCATTTCAAAGCCCTCGCGCAGGGCCGACGCTCGATCTACACGTGCCCCATCAAGGCGCTTGTGAACGAGAAGTGGCTCGCCCTCTGCCGCGAGTTCGGCCCCGACAACGTCGGCCTCTCGACCGGCGACGCCTCGGTGAATCGCGACGCGCCCATCCTCTGCTGCACCGCGGAAATCCTCGCGAACATCGCGTTGCGCGAGGGCGCGGACGCCACCGTGCGCGACGTGATCATGGACGAGTTTCATTATTACGCGGACCGCGAGCGCGGCGTCGCGTGGCAGGTGCCGCTGCTCACGCTGGCCAAGACGCGCTTCCTGCTGATGTCCGCGACGCTGGGCGAGACGGCGTTTTTCGAGGAGGAACTCACGCGCGTGAACCGCCGCCCGACCGTCACGGTTTGCTCGACGCACCGGCCCGTGCCGCTGGAGTTTCGCTACTCGGAATTACCGCTCGCCGCGACGCTCGAAACGCTCGCCGCGGAGGGCAAGACGCCCGTGTACGTCGTGCATTTCACGCAACTCGAGGCGGCGCAGAGCGCGCAGGATTTCACGAGCGTCAACGTCTGCACGCGCGACGAAAAGGCCGCGATCGCCAACGCCATTGAGGGTTTCAAGTTCAGCAGCCCCTACGGTCCCGAGATCAAGAAATGGCTGCGGCACGGCATCGGACTGCATCACGCGGGCCTGCTGCCGAAGTATCGCGTGCTCGTCGAGGGGCTGGCGCAGCGCGGCTTGCTGAAAATCATTTGCGGCACGGACACGCTCGGCGTGGGCATCAACGTGCCGATTCGCACCGTGCTCTTCACGAAGCTGTGCAAATTCGACGGGCAAAAGATGGGCATTCTCAGCGCGCGGGATTTTCACCAGATCAGCGGACGCGCCGGACGCAAGGGTTTCGATGACGTCGGCTGGGTCGTCGCGCAGGCGCCCGAGCACGTCGTGGAAAATGTGAAGCTCGAGGAAAAATCCAAGCGCGACGGCAAGAAAGTCGTGAAGCGCCAGCCGCCCGAAAAGAACTTCGTGAACTGGGATCGCAACACCTTCGGCCGCCTGCTGACCGCGCCGCCCGAGCGGCTCACCTCGCGGTTTCAAGTGACGCACGCGATGCTGCTGAACGTCCTGAGCCGCCCGCACAGCGGCTGCGAGGCGCTGCGCGAGCTGCTCACGCGCTGCCACGAATCGCCGCGCGCGAAGAAGGGGCTGGCCAGGCGGGCGTGGCAATTATTCCGCTCGCTGCTGGATCGGCGGATCGTCGAGTTCATTCCGCGCACGCCGGCCGGCGGTTATCTGCGCGTGAACGTCGAGTTGCAGGACGACTTCTCGATGGACCAGACGTTGTCGCTGTATTTGTTGGAGACGCTGCCGCTCGTGGACCCGCAGCAGCCGGATTACGCGCTGATTTTGCTCACGCTCGTCGAGTCCATCGTCGAGGACCCGGACGCGATTTTGCGCAGGCAGCTCGACAAGTTGAAGACGCGGAAAATGGCGGAGTTGAAAATGGAGGGGATGGAATTCGACCGGCGCATCGAGGAGTTGGACAAGCTGGAATATCCGAAACCGAACCGTGAATTTATCTACTCCACGTTCAACGCGTTCGCCGCCAAACACCCGTGGGTGGGCCAGGAAAACATCCGGCCCAAATCAATCGCGCGCGAGATGTTCGAGAATTTCCGGTCGTTCTCCGATTACATTCGCGACTACGAATTGCAGCGCGCGGAGGGGCTGTTGCTGCGGCATTTGAACGGCGTCTTCAAGGTGCTCGCGCAGACCGTGCCCGACGCGGCGAAGAACGACACCGTGCGCGAGATGGAACTCTATCTCGGCACGATGATCCGGCAGGTGGATTCGAGCCTGCTCGATGAGTGGGAGAAGATGCGCAACCCGGCCTTCCAACGCGCCGAGACCACCGAGGTGCGCCCGCCCGGCGCGGAGGAGGCCGCGCGGGACATCACGCGCGACCCGCGGGCTTTCACCGCGGCGATTCGCACGCGCGTCTTCGCCTTCTTGCGCGCGCTGGTGAACGAGGATTTCGACACCGCCCTCGCCGCCCTCGCCTCACCCACGGACGCCGACGGCCAGCCGTGGACCCCCGACCGCCTCCGCGCCGCACTGGCCGCCTACTACGCCGCCCACACCGTCCTGCGCCTCGATCCCGAAGCCCGCAACGCCCGCCACACCTACGTCGTCCCCGCCGAGGACCAACGCACCTGGCGTGTGCAACAAATGCTCGTGGACGCCGACCAGCACAACGACTGGGTCGCGGAGTTCGCAGTGGACCTCGCCGAATCCCGCGCGGCAGGCGAGCCGGCGCTGCGGCTGCGGCGGGTGGGGAGTTTGGGGTGAAGCAAAGAGCTCGTCGGTGGTTCGATCACGGCGCTGCGCATTTTCGTTTGGCAATATCGACCGTAAATCGCTTTTCTATCTGCGTGCGAATGCTAATTGCCAATTGCCGAGGAAGAGTTCTGTGCTTTGTAGTCCCACCACGCAAAAGCGGCACGATGAACTATATGGGTTAAGCGATGGAACACGATATTCACGATTTCATCCGCAAGGCCCAAGGCGACCTGCAGGCCGAGTATGTGAGAATTCAGAAGCGCGCAGCGGAGGACCCCGGGACTGCGGGTGACCAGGGTGAGGAAAACTGGGCAGCTCTTTTTAAACAATGGCTGCCGAATTACTTTCAGGTAATCACGAAAGGCCGAATTCTCACGGATTCAGGATATGCAAGTCCTCAGCTAGATGTTTTGATATTGCTGCCATCATACCCCCGAATACTCTTGGATAAAAAGTTGTATCTGTCCGGGGGGGTTGCCGCCGCGTTTGAGTGCAAGACTACTTTGACTGCAGCCCACGTGAAGGAAGCTGTAGCCACCTCCGCCGCTTTGAAAGCCGCACTTCCTCGGCGAAATGGTTCACCATACAAAGAGTTATATGCCGAAATCATTTATGGACTACTATCGCATTCGCATAGTTGGAAGGGCGAAAACTCACACCCGATTGTGAATGTTGAAAATGCGTTATGGGCAGCCGATTCTGAGTTGGTTCACCACCCCCGCGAGAGCATCGATTTCATTTCGGTTTCCGATTTGGCAACCTGGCAAACGATGAAACAGACTTTCACAAACCCGGCGCTGACTTCTAATAATGCCGCACTCCGGAGGTTTTTTGGTGCCGAGGGATTTTCTGCTACAGGATATTCTTGTCACGCCATCGGCGGAGATCACCAGAAGCAATACTTCTCGCCGATTGGAACATTGCTTTCCGGGATGTTTTCACAACTCGCTTGGAGATTTTCAGACATGCGTCGAATGGAGGAATATTTTAGGAAGGTGGACCTGGCCGGCACTGGTGCTGGTTGGATGAGGAAATGGCCGATTGAAATCTACTCAAACGGAATTAGAAATCGGGTTCGTCATGGGCCGCTCTCGAGTAGTTCCGCGTTTGACGAATGGCAAAATATATTCCCATAGGTCGGCGGTCCGCCGCCACAAAAAACCAGTGAATAGGAGCGATACGCGGCTCAAGCCTGCGTGGCACATCCCAGCAGCCCTCATAGCATAGTAATATGGGTGCGGTGAACGCTATTTAAGCCAACTGTTCCCTACTCCAATTCACGTTGCGCGAGTGCGCGGCGCTGCCCGGCTGCTCGCTGGTCACCGGTCAAACTTTTTTCTAGGGTAACACAGGCTTGCTTGGCCTTTACGGCACCTTGAGCCGCGCAGAGCAGCATCCACTTGTAGGCCTCGACAACATCTTTTGGAACGCCTTGACCATTGGCGTATTTGAGACCGAGTGTGAATTGCGCGTCAGCATGCCCCATGTCTGCAGCTAAACGGTGCCACTTTAATGCTTCGATTTCGTCCTTTGGAACTCCATTGCCAGTTGCATATCTCAGGCTGAGTTCATAGCTGTAGGCGTCAACTCGTACGGCAGCCTTGCGATACCACTTCTCTGCTTCGGCCTCGTCACGGGTAACGCCGCGTCCTTCAGAATACAACTCAGCCAAGCTCTGTTGAGCCCAGACGATTCCCTGTTCGGCAGCCTTACGGAACCACTTAGCCGCCTCTGCGTCGTTCTTTGGTATCCCGTCCCCTTCGTAATAGAGCTTGGCAATTTTTTCCTGTGCATCTGCATCACCTTGTTCTGCAGCCTTGCCATACCACTGCGCTGCCTCGGCTTTATCCCGTTTCACACCCATGCCAGTGGCATATAGGCCTCCGAGAGAGCGTTGCGCTTCGATATGCCCCTGCTCCGCGGCTCTGCGATTCCACGTCGCTGATTCGGAGTAATCCTGCTTCACGCCATTGCCGAGGAATAACGCACGAGCAAGCTGGTTCTGCGCTTCCGCATGCCCTTGCTCAGCGGCCTTGCGATACCATTTTACGCCCTCAGCTTGGTCCTTTTGAAAACCACTGCCAGGTAGACCAAGATAAAAGTAGTCGCCAATCGTGACTTGTGCCTCGGCATTTCCCAGGTCGGCAGCCCTGCGATACCACTTCGCTGCCTCGACACCATCCCATCGGACGCCTTCGCCCGCGGAATACATCTTCGCGAGCTTGATTTGAGCCTCTATGTCGCCCATCTCTGCCTTGATGTGTAGTTCTGCAAGGGCCTGTTTTTCCTTGGACAATGGTTCGGCAGCGGATTGTTCTTTTTTAGTGCAGCCGGTCAAGATCATGGCCAGTACGCCGCTTATCGCTAAAATAGCGCGGAAGTTTTCCATGCACGCACTCTATCCATCCCTTCACTTGGGTCAACGCAGAAGTCGTTTAAAAAGGAGTGGAGGCCATATTTAAACAACTTAGAGGTGAGTGCGCCGACACAGTTTCGCACGGCATGAATCGCGGCGCTCAGTGCGCTCCCATCTTCCTCGACCCCTCGGACCGGCAACGTTTCGTCGAGACGCAACGCGACATCGCCTTTGTCCCGGAGGGATACCTCCGGAAATTAGCCGGGCCGTTTGGGGAAGAAAAAGGGCAAGAGGAAAAACGCGAAAGTGACGGCACTGGACGAGATAGGCGCGAGCGAAGGCCCCAGAACGCCGCCCGCTTCGGCTTCCTGCCCCAGCGGGGCAGCGGGAGAAAAATCTGGCAATAGTCTTCATCCGCCCGAAATTCGGGTTGACGATTGCCGCCGTCGTGGGCATTGTTCGCCCGTCCCCGATAGAGTAGGAAAACCAAATTAAACCACGAGTTGCGAAAGGAATTATGAGTCAAAACCTAATCTCCCAAACCATGACCAATGTGCAGCGCGATGCGATGCTCGGCGACCTTGCGGCGTTCGACACGAAGTTCGCCGCGTTCAAGGTGAACCTCACTCCGACGGACATCGCCGGACTGGCGAAGATCAAGGCCACGGACATAGGTGCGATCGAGGCGGCCCTGACTTATGCCGAGCAAAACCCCGCTGCCATCAGCGCGGACATGAATATCGCCGAGTTGAGCGAGGATGTGGCGCTGGCCCGGCAACTCATCACCGTGAATGCCGCGGCGCAGCAAAAGGCCGATCTCACTCATACTAGTATCATCGCCGCTCTGAGCGATGCCCGCGTGACTGCGGATGCCATCTATCGGGTGGAAAAAGCCAAGGGCAAGAATCCTCAGAATTCCACCTTCCTCGAAGCCTACGGCGCACGCTACGCCCGCGGCCCGCAGAACCCACCCACGCCGCCCCCGCCCGCGCCGCATCCGTGAGGCGGTGGTGTCTCATTTTGAATTTTCTCCCTCTCCTCCAGCGGATGGAGGAGAGGGCCGGGGAGAGGAGGCGCGCTGTGGGTCTGATCAAATCCCCTCTCCCCCACCCTCTCCCCGTCCGACGGGGAGAGGGAGCCAGAGCAAACTGATACACTACCCGTGAGCCGCTAGGTCGGCGGAACGGTGCGGCACACCGGGCTTGCCGGAAGCGGGCGGTTTCCAGCGTAAGTCACTGATAACCGGATGATTATGAACCGCATTCCCGTCAAGGGGCGGGAATTGCCGCTGAAAAACAGCCGTCTGCCGGTGATTTCCAGTGGTTGAACAGGACGGGGGGAGGTTCAGCGATTGATTTTCAGTGTCTGTTGGCCACGGGGAGCCTTGTTCCGATGAAAACCAGTGACCGATGATCCCGCGGCACCCGAAATCCGATAAAATTCAGTGGGTGCCCACCTTTGGCGGGCGCAATCGGGTGAAAATCAGTCGCTCGCCACTAATTTTCAGCGACGGACGGATGATTTTCAGGAATTTGGTGGCGATTTTTAGCCACACGCCGATGGTTTGCGGTTGCCGATTACAGCGGGGGCCGGGGGCATCGGAAGAAAAGAACCGCCACCCATCCCCAGCCGCCCACTCCTCCGGCGTCCCTCCGGGACAAGCCCGCCACACGCGCGTTCAACCGGGGGGCTGCGCTCTATCCACCGAAAACCTCAAGAAAACTGCTTTTTAGAGCCAAGGATTGATCGTGCGCGCCCGGCGGAAGTCGGCGGTGTTTCGGGTGGCAATCTCAAGACCGCGAGAGACGGCGATGGCTTCGATGAGCGAGTCAAACAGGGGTTGCGGCTGGCGCTTGATTTCGGGTGTGTGCCGGGCGCGTCCCCATGCCGCTGCGGCGGCGGTGTCGAAGGGAGCGATGGTCCTCCGGTGCCCCTCCGGGGCAGGGCTTCGCGCACGCCCCAACCGGGGGCCGCGCTCGCATCCGCTCGCTGGCCCCCGGCTAATTTCCTGCGGCGTCCCTCCGGGACCGGAACACGCGCCCCCGTTTTTCGTGCGGAGTTCCGTCTTTAGCCGTAACGACGCAATGGGCGGACCGCCGCCGTCTCGGCGGCTCACGGCGTGGGAAAGTCCGCGGGGGACAAATTGTCCGCAAGCTTTTGGCTCCCTATTCAGTGAGCCTTTTGGGC
>JAYVOY010000034.1:0-2830 GCA_043757645.1 Verrucomicrobiota bacterium | reverse complement strand
CCTCCGGCCTGCTCCTCGGTCTGGTGCTGGCGAGCATGAACGCGCTGTTCGTGATGGACAATTCCGGGCGGCGCCTCGCCGCGACGACCTCCGCGATGGCGCTCGTGCAGGGCAAGCTCGAGGAGGTGCGCACCAACAGCTACAACCCGCCGGTCGCGCCGTTCACCGCCAGCGCCACGGTCACGAGCAACGCGGTCAGCATTTCGCTCGATAAGGGCGGCACGCAGTATCTCATGCCCGGCTCGCTCCTCACGCGCATCGAACCCGTGGCCAGCGGTCATCTCGTGACGGTCAGCGCGAGTTTCAATGCCCTCGGCACGCCGGTGAAAGCGCAGATGCAAACCGTGCTCAACAAGTTTTCCGGAGGCCAGCCGTGAACCTGAGAAACGCAGTGCGGCCCGCGAAACACCCGCAAAGAAACGGCGTGGAAAAAGTGGCCGCTGTCATCGGCGAAGGGAAATCGCTCCGCGCCAGCCAACGTTGGTTTGCCCCTCTGTTTTCGTGGGTTTCGTGGGCCAATTCCCCCGTCCGCCTTGCGCCCGCACATTCGCGCGCCCGCGCCGCGTTCACGCAGCCCGAGTTGCTCGTCGCCTCCGCCATCGCGATTTTCGTGATGAGCGGCTTCTTCGTGTTTTCGGATTTCACGGGCCGCTCGCTCGCCGGCATCGCGCGGCAGAATCTGCTGAATCAAAAGGCCGGTTACGCGGCGGATTACATCATCTCGCGCGTCCGCCTCGCGACCTTCGTGACCAATGATGCCAGCGGCAACACGCTGCTGCTCGCGTTCGATGATTCGCCGACGGTGGACAGCAATGGCGACGGCATTTTTGGCAACGACCGCGATCACTGGGAACTGTTTCAATTTCAAAACGTGGACGGCAACGACGCGACGGCCACGGACAACAAATTGATTTACAAACCGAACACGAATTCGACCGCGAGCACGACGCTGATCAACGGCTGCCTGCGCAAGCTGCCGGGCCTGCCGGTCTTCGCGATCACCAATCAGGCCACGGTGCTCATCAGCTACGGCATGCTCGACAGCCTCACGGCCGAGCGCAGCCAGACCATCGAAATCCGCACGCAGGCCGTGCGCCGCAACCGGCCGGACTGAGGCCGCCACTTTTTTCTTTTATGAAAATTCCTCGAAAAACTTCCGTCTCGGAGGTCGGTTCCGTCATCGCGTACTTCCTGCTCGCCGTCGTCATCACGTCGTCGATTGCGGCGTTGTACGCCTACTCGGTGCAGAATCTGACCCTGACGCATCGCCGGCAGGATTTGGCGGCGGCGCGGGAATTTTCCGAGAGCGGGGCGGTCCTCGGGTGCGTGGCGCTCGAGAACGCGTTCACGAACACGGGTGGCACGTTGCTCACGCGGCTGGTGGGCGCGCCGAATAATTTTGCGAAAAACGACAGCCTCTCGACCGTGCAAACCCTGGTTTACGAGCGCCTGTTCACCGCGCCGTTCACCAACCAAAACGTCACCGTGCGCATCATGATCACCAACTCCGCCTCGCCCCCCAAAGCGCGGGTTACCGCGCTCGCCGCGGTTGGCAGCGTGATACAGACCAACTCCACTTATCTCGACATGGCCTTCGGTTGGGGCGCGGCGATCATCTCCGACAGTCCCGGCAGTTCCTCCAGCGGCATTTCCAAATCGGTGGCCCAGGAGGGCAACGTGGTGGTGGACGGCAACGGCAGCGATTTCACCGCGATCGATGGCGGCATTCTCGCCAACGGCCGCGCCAACACGAACAAGTGCTTCGTCAACCCCGGCAACATTCTCCGCAACGGCCAGCCCCTCTGGACCGCCATCTCGATGACCAATCAAAACACCGCCGCCGAGATTCCCGACTACACCAACGACGGTTCGCCCGACCAGCTTTTCGACTTCAACCGCTTCATCGCCGCGGCGAAGGCCTCGGGCAATTACTTCTCCAACCTCACCGCGTTCGTGAACGTGATGAAAACCGGCGTTGTGCTCGAGGGCGTCGTGGCGGTGGACATCGCCAAATCCGGCCTGCCCAGCCTCAGCCCAAGCTCGCTGCCCTTTGGCATCAACGTGCGCGGCACGCTCGTCTTCAATTTCAGCCCGGCTTACGCCCCGAGCGACAAGGTCATCAACACGTCCGCGATGAACATTAATCCCGCCAATCTGAGCGGCCTCGTCCCCGGCAATCCCGCCACCTACGCGAGCGGTTACCCGCCGGTGTATTCCAACCCCGCCAAGAATCCCGCCAACGTGGACATCGCCCCGCAGGGCTTTGCGAATTTCTCGCCCTACGACAACCTGCCGGCGCTCATGTACAACGTCGGCATCCTCGACATGCACGGCCCCGTCAACATCAGCGGCGTGGTTTACAGCCCGAGTTTCATGGAGATCGAGAACAAGCAGGACGGGCAGCTCCAGTATTTCAAAGGCTCGCTGATCGGGGGCGGGGGCATCCTCATCGAGAACAACAAGCAGGCCAAGAGCATCGTCAGCTACGATCCCAACTGCCTCGCGCTGCTGGCCACGTCAGGCACGAAGGGCAAGTCGCTGAAGGTCAGTTACCGCGAGTGACCATGAGCTTCCGCTGGCAAATGATCAGCCTCGCCGCGGCCTGCGCGCTGGCGTTCATCCTCATTTACACGCAGCCCGACGAGCCGGTCGTGGTGCCCGCGGAGACGGAAAATCCCGCGGTCCAAACGAAAAAGGCGGCGGAACTGGAGGCGATCCGTGCGACGCAATTTGTCGCGCATGAGAAGCAGTTGCGCGAACGGCAGGAACAATTGTCGAAAAACGAGGCCGACCTCGCCGCCCGCGCGCACGCCGCGAGCCGGATGATCGC
>JAYVOY010000033.1:0-2833 GCA_043757645.1 Verrucomicrobiota bacterium | reverse complement strand
TCGCGCGGCTCCAGCGCGGCCAGAGCATTCTCGACCGCATGGGCAGCCGCTTCACGTCGCTCCAGGGCCGCCTCAGCACGCGCGATCAACAGCAAATCACGGACTACGCCGACGCCGTGCGCGACATGGAAAAACAACTCCACGCGAACGAAGCCTGGGCGCAGCGCGCGAAACCCGCCGTCACCGAAACGCCGCCCAGCGACGCGCTGGATCGCAGCGACACGATTGGCCGCGCGCGAATTCTTTTCGGCCTCACGAAGCTCGCGCTGCAAACCGACTCGACGCGCGTCGTCTCGATTTTCCTGCGCGGCATGGACCTCAAGCCGCCCATCGAAGGCATCACCGAGGATCATCACGGCCTCACGCATCACGGCCGCAATCCCGCGAAAATCAATCAGCTCCGCCTCGTCGAGCGCGTCGAGATGGCGGCCTTCCGCGACTTTCTCAGTTCGTTGCGCGACACGCAGGAAGGCGGTGCCACGCTGCTCGATTCCACGCAGGTGCTGATCGGCAGCAACCTCGGCGACGCCAGCGGCCACGGCACGAGCAACCTGCCGATTCTCCTCGCCGGCGGCGGTTTCAAGCACGGCCAACACCTCGCCGGTGATCCGAAAAACAACACGCCGCTCGGCAATCTCTTCGTCACGATGCTGCAACGCTTCGGCGTGGCGACGGAGAAGTTTGGATCGAGCACGGGCGCGATCAACGGGTTGAGCTGAGGCGCGTGTTTGCTGCGCTTTCCGAGAAAATTCTCCGTTGTGGGTGCGAGAACCAAATCTCCGGCAGTCACGCTCGGTCGCGAACGCTCTGGGTACGGAGTCCCGCCTTTAGGCGGCGGGGCGCCCGCGCTCGCGAGAGTCCTGCGAGTTTTCAGCGCCCTCTCTACTGCGAACGTCTCGCCGCCTAAAGGCGGGACTCCGTACTCGCGCTTCGCCCACATCAGCGCTTTTCCCTCCAAATATTTTTCTCCCATGAATTGTTTTCGCCTCTTCTCTCTGGCCGCAGTTCGGTTCGCTTTTGTCGCGCTCGCGAGTCCGGGCGTCGCCGCCGATGCCGCGGACACGTTCCAAACTCGCGTCCGGCCCGTGCTCGAAGCGCATTGCACGAAATGCCACGGCGCGGAGAAGCAGCAGGCGAAACTCAATTTCTCCGGCGCGCGCGACCTCGCGAAACTGACCGCCGACCGCGACCTCTGGTTCCGCGCGCTCGACCAACTCGAAGCCGGCGAAATGCCGCCCAAGGACGAAAAGCAACCCACACCCGCCGCACGCAAAGCCGTGATCGACTGGGTGCGCGGCGATTTCTCCGCACTGCACCTCGCGCGGCAGAAGCAGGCGGGCCGCGCCAAATTGCGCCGCCTCACGCGCGGCGAATACTCGAACACCCTCGAGGATTTGCTCGGCGTGCGGCCCACGATTCGCGCCCATCTTCCCGGCGATGGGCGCGTGGATGGCTACGACAAAGTCAGCAGCGCGCTCCCGCTCTCCGCGTCCGGCGTCGAGGGCTATTTCAAAATGGCGGATGACATTCTCGCGCGCCTGCTGCGGCCCACGCCGAAGGCGAAGCCCATCGCCAAAACCAAACCGACCACCGATGTCCTCGACGATCTCCTCACCGCCAAAACCAACGCCGCGCCGACCGCCGCGTCCACCGCGCAGCCCGCGCGCCCGTTCGATCCCGCGCGCACCACGCGCGCCGTGGCCAAGGAGAGCGAACAATCGAAGGGCCACATCCTCGAACTGCCCGATGGCACGATGGTTTCCTTCAACACCGACACGACCTCCGGCCCGTTGAAGGGCTTCGGCACGCGCGTGCCCGGCGTTCATCGCTTGCGCCTTTCCGTTTACGGCTACCAGACCGACAAGCCCCTGCCCTTCGGCATTTGGGCCGGCCACACCGGCGCTTATCCGCAGATCATCGAGTTGGTCGGCATCCTCGAAGCGCCGCCCGGCAAACCCGCCGTGCTCGAGACCGAGGTCTATCTCCGCACCGCCGACCTCAATGACATTTCGCCTGTCTCCGACGGCATCCGGCTCGTGCCCTTCGGCCTCGGCGTGCAAGTGCCGAAAAACTCCCAAGCCAGTCACTGCAAAGGCCCCGGCCTCGCCGTGCAATGGGTGGAATGCGAGGAACCCGCGCAACCGCTCCCCGGCAGCCAGTTCCTCAAAGCCGATCTCCTCGCCGCCGGACAGTCCGGCTCGCTCGGCCGCAACGAACTGCTCCAAGCCGTCGAGGCCACCGTCAAACGCGTCGGCGCGCGCCTCTTCCGCCGCGACCTCACCGCCGCGGAAATCTCCCAACTCACCGACCCTCTCGCGGACCAGATCGACCAGCGCGTTCCCGTTGAAACCGCGTTGCGCGACCGCCTCACCGAGCTGCTCACGTCGCCCGATTTTCTCTGCCTGATCGAGGAACCCGGCGAACTCTCCGACTTCGCGCTCGCCTCGCGCCTTTCCTATTTCCTCTGGAATTCCACGCCCGACGAAACGCTGCTTGACCTCGCGCGCCAGGGCCGTTTGCGCGACGCGAAAATTCTGCGCGAACAAACCGAGCGCCTCTTGCAAGACCCGAAAGCATTGCGCTTCGTGAAGGATTTCACCGACCAATGGCTCGGCCTGCGCGCCCTCGACGACACCTCGCCCGACAGCAAACTGTATCCCGAATACGCGCGGAACGAATTGTTGAAGCACTCGAGCGTGCTCGAAACGCAGGCCTTCTTCCGCCGCGTGCTCGAGGAAAATTTGAGCGTGCGAAATTTCGTCGCCGCCCCGTGGACCTTCGCCAACGCCGCCCTCGCCCGTCACTACGGCCTGCCCGAACTCAGCGGCCTCGA
>JAYVOY010000032.1:0-2838 GCA_043757645.1 Verrucomicrobiota bacterium | reverse complement strand
GACGCCGCAGGAAATTAGCCGGGGGCCAGCGAGCGCAGCCCCCGGTCCGCCGCGCGAAAAATCCTTCTGCCCCGGAGGGGCATCGGAGAAAAATCCGGCGTCGTCGCGGGAACGATAGTCCTCCGGTGCCCCTCCGGGGCAGGTTCACGAAAGCGCGCCAACCGGGGGTCGCGCTCGCATCCGCTCGCTGGCCCCCGGCTAATCTTCTCCGACGCCGCTCCGCGGCAGAGAATGGGCGCGCAGCGCCCACAAAGCGCGCGCGCGCCCCGCCGCCCAAAGACGGAACTCCGAACGAAAACCGCCCGCGCGCGTGCGGTGAGGCGGCGTAAACGCCGCGCTCCGATCGCGTTTCAACTGCATGGATCCGGTTAAGCCGAATTCCGAAGTCGGGGAGCGCGCGCCTCTGGCGTGTGCTGGCGGGCGTCCCGCTCGCCGGTCGTTTCACTAACTTTTTCGGTTCCGCCCCGGCGCCCCAAAGCGGACGGCGCACCGAAAAGTTTGAGCACCGAACGAGATTTCGGCGGGACGCGTGTGCTCCCCCATTCCTGTTTCGAGATTCGGGTTAAGGAGTCCGTTGTGCGTTTTCGGTACCCGGTCACTGGTGGGTTCGTTGACGCGGATTCTGTGGCGTCGATCAGTCCACGGGAATGCGGAGTGGCGGGTTTTATTCCCCGCGAATCATCCGCACCACCGCGTCGCGGATGTTGGAGAATTTGTCGGGTCGCAACTCGCCAGCCACTTCCGCCACCAGCCGGGTGTGAGCGGTGAAGAATTTTCCGGGGCGCACGTAGCTGGTCAGACGCAGCGACCCGCGGTAAAAATCCGCGGCTTCGAGAAGAACGGCACGGGCGTCGCCGTATGATTTGCTCGTGATCTGGGAGAGTATCCAATCCATGCGCCCGGCTTCCGCCAGCACAGCCGCTGGCCGAAGTTTGGCCTCCGTGAGATCGGAGAAGGAAAAATGAACTATGACGACTTGTCCGGCTGCAAGTGGGACCATGCGGCATCCTCCTCGGCGCGATTCCAATCCTCGGCCAGCGCTGGTTCGCTCAGTAACGCGGCGTCGTGCAGAAGCGGGGACTCCTCGAGAATTGTGACGAGCGCGCGGCGCGGAGACAGCAGGCGCAATGGTTCAATCAAGCGAACATCGCCATTTGCCTCAATGACTGCCTCGACCGTTTTCATCGTGGTCAGATTGTAGTCTGACAGGCGGAGGCGGCCAAGGGCAATTTCCCGCGGAAGTGCCGTACTCCCGTAACCACGGTCGTTGGCATGGTCAACTCTTCCCCGCACCCGCCGCGAGTTTGAAGCACTTCACGCGGTCCTTCATCCGCAACAGCAATTTACCGTCGGCGACGGTGGGTGAGGGGCACCACGTCGCGCGCACATTGGCCTTGCCCAGTTCCACGCGCTCGGCTCCGGTCGCGCGGACGATCTGGAGGTTGTTGCCGTTGTTGATGAGCACGAAAATTTTCCCATCGGCGAGCGCGGGCGAGGCGATGGTCGAGGGCACCGTGGCTTCCCATTTCAATTTGCCGGTCGCCAGTTCCCAGCAGAAGTGCTGGTTGTCATCCATCAGGAACGCGTGGCCCTCGTGAATGATCGGACTCGATTGCGTGCGCAGCGGGTCGAAGGCGTGGCTCCAGAGGCGTTCCGCACCGGTGGGCGAAAGTTTCACGGCGGCGAATGCAATTTTCGGAGTGCGGACCTGCGCGACGAGAATGTCGCCGGAGATGGCCGGCGTGGAATCGCCGCCGCCGGGCGTGGCCCAGACGATCGCGCCAGTCTTGAGATCGACGGCGGTGATTTCACTGCGGCTGTTGCAGAGGGCGAACGCGCGACCCGCGGCGCTCCAGGCCACCGGCGAGGAATTGCCGCCGCCGACTTTTTCCTGCCGCCAGAGTTCCCTGCCCGTGGCCGCGTCGTAGCCCGCGAGTTTGCCCACGTTCACGACCACCACGCCTTCGCTGACAAGCGGCGAGGAGCCGGGCGCCTTGCCGGGCAGCGGCGCGGCCCAGAGTTGTTTGCCCGTGGCGGCGTCGCGGCAATAAACCTGCGCGCTGCCGAGCGCGAAGACCTTGCCGTCGATCACGGCGGGAGTGCTCGAGCAATTGCGACCGCGCGGTTCGCCCGGTGCGGCGGCCTTCCACGCGGTCTTGCCGGTCGCGAGGTCGAGGCACACGACGGTGTCCTCGGCCACGCGGCGCGTCGGCGGCACGGCGGCGAGCACGGCTTGTTTCACGTGGTCGGGAAATTCCTGGGCGTCGATCCATTTCTGAAATTCGGCGGCGGAGGCGAAGGGTTTGTCCTGCACTTTTTGAAGCTTGTCGTAGTCCGCGAGCGGAATGGCGAGCGTGCCCTTGCGAAAACGGCCGCCGATGAAACTGCCGTAGAGTTGCTTCTGCTTCTTGTCCAGATTGTCCGTGATCCATTGCTCGATGAACTCGTCGAGCTTCTTGCCGCGCAGGGTGGGATTGAGCGTTTCGCGCGTCGTTTCCATTTTTGCGACGAGTTCCTTGCCGAGTCCGCCGGTGCCTTGCTGGCCGAGTTTGCGCATGACGAGTTCGTCGATCGTGCGCGTCTCGCTCGGCTCATCGCGATGCCAGACGAGCGAGAGAAAGGCCTTTCCGTTTGCGGTCACCACGCTGCCGAGTCCGCCCTCGTCGCCGCTGGGAATTTCCTCGCTCGACCAAAGTTCCTGCAAACCCGCGGCGGGCATGGTGTCGAGCAAGCGCACGCTGTCAGGCAACACGCCGTTGCGCAGCGGGCCGCGCCATTGGTTCCAATCCGCGGCGCGCAGCAGTCCAGGCGCGGCGAGTGCAACGGCGAAAACGCAGG
>JAYVOY010000031.1:0-10543 GCA_043757645.1 Verrucomicrobiota bacterium | reverse complement strand
TTCAAGGTGAAGCTTTCGAGAACTGGCGCAAGCGACGTCACGTTCATCTTCTTCGGCACTGAGGCGATACAAACTTTCAGCGTCATTTCACGAGCAGGTGTGATTCCAACGGTAGTGGTTTTACAAGATCACGGATTCGGGTGCAATTGGTCAATTTTTGGAGGGGGCGAATCGCCCCTCTATAAAATTGCCTGCGATTCCGGATTCCCAAAAGTTCTCTTGGTCGCCGAATACACTGATCCTTGGCCAGGATACAAACAAGTGTCCGATTATGAAATCCGAGGTGGGCAGATGCACAATCATGCGCGGGCACTATTGCACCGTTCTTAACAGTATTGTTGAGCGTGTGCGATTTTCATTGGTAGCGAATCAGTGCATGGCCGTTCGGTAAGAATGGCGGGGATGGAGCTGCTTTACCCATGAGCAATTCTTTGAACTATTAACTCACTTGCAATTAACTCACTTGCAAATTCAAACTCGGCATTTGACATCCCAAGGGTACTTGGCAGGTTGTGGCAACAGAAAAACGGAACTCGGTGGTCTAGCCAGCCGTTTAGCGCTGGAAGGATCGTGATCTTGACTTTCGGAAAATCATTGTTGATAGGCTGGAATCCGTTAACAGTTAATCCGTGGAAGCGTGAGCGAAAGTAACGGAGAAAGATGTTCGAAGCCCCAGTATAGACCCCGATAATGGCGATTGGATTGGCTGCGACGATTTGATCGAACGCAATGTTCAACTGGTGTTGAATGAATTGGTGGTTTCCATCAATTAATTCGTAGTTTCCAGCGTGGCGGAAATCTGGGGGCAAGTTGTGCTCCCGCGAATCTAACCGTAGGAAAAGATCGACCAAAGCGTAATCCTCCTGCCCAAGGCGTTGGGAAAGAATGTTGAGACGGGAAAACCACCGATACTTCGTCCTTGCCAACTGATGCAGGCGAGCGTGAGCGGCAGCCTTCCAGTCGACATAGTCGCCAAACTGGTCCCAAAGGAATGTCTCGGCTGTGAAGTTTTGCCCCGGCCCATAAAGTTCATTCGCTATCCATGCTGGCAGAGGTGCTCGAAAAGACGGATTGAGAGAAAGAAATAGAGTTCCACCCTTTGGTTGTGGGTGGAGGAACTTCGGCACGCGGGTTCCCCGAAGTTCAGGCGGCCCTTCAGACCAAAGACTAAAAACGCGAAGGTTCATAGACATATTCACTGCTCAAGTGTCATCAGTTAATCAATGAAAAACAGGCAAACTTTGCTTCGACGGGATTATGCCGCTGTAGTCCATGGTGTGCAACCAAATCCTGTCACCATGAATCAAGTCTGCTTGTCGCAAGGTAGCGGAGAATTGCATCCGACGGGGTGACAGCATTATTCCCAGCTGCGATGAAGCTGGCGCTGCGTCTGTTTGCGGACTCGTCGTTCATTCACTCGATAAACTTGTTGCGTACCTTTCCGATGAAGTTGGAACTCTGGACGTCGTTCTATAAACGCTATTGGCACGCGGTTGAGAATGTTGTAAACGAATCCGGCATATGTGCCATTCCGACCGAGACGGACCGCGATTCTGCGGAAGCCGAGAACAATCCTGATGCCGGCTTGCCCGCGGTGCGAAGCGCAGGGCGGAGTTGAAGGATCGGCAGGCGATTCTGGAAAAGAAGGCATAGAAATGAGCAAAACCATCAAAGTGCTGACTGTGACCGATCTCCACCAGGTTCGGACACTCTATGAGCAGCTTGGCAAGGCCGTCGATACGCACCGGCCGGACATCGTCGCGCTGGTGGGGGATTTTCTCGATCTTGGGAGGAGTGGTTCAGACCAACTGAGGATCTCCGAGTGCGCAGAGTTTCTCAGTCGCTTGCCATGTCAGGAGGTTGTGTTCACGCGTGGCAATCATGAGGGTGACAATTGGTGGGAATTTTTCACCGCGTGGAAGCGCACGGGCCGCACGCTCAATGCGCTGCACGCTTCGACCTTTGTCTTCGGGCCTTTGGTCTTGGTTGGTTTCCCCTGCCTCCTGGGGGATGACACTAACTACGTGGCCTCAACAAGGGATGGCGAGGAGGGGGAGTTCTATCCGGGGGACATGAGTGCGGAACCGGGGGAGTGGATGCCTGAACTGTTGCGTGAGCATGGCCCGGCAGCACGCGCGCTCTGGCTCATGCACGAACCGCCCTCGGGCACGCCGCTCTCGCGCGCCGGCACTCCGGTCGAGGGAAATCCCGAGTGGGTGCAAGCCATCGAGAGCTACTCACCCTGGCTCACCATCTCCGGCCATGACCATCGGACTCCGCGGCGAACTGGGCTTTGGCATCACCGGCTGCGTCGGACAGTGTGTGTGAACGTGGGGCAGACGGATAGTGGCCCGCTACACTACTGTGTGATTGAAGCGGACTTCGAGAAGAGTACGCCGTGCCTCCCCTCGCGGATGCGCGTCTTTGCCCGACCACGAATGGAAGCTCTGCCCCTTCCGATAGTCTAAGCCGTAACTATGCAATTGGCGGAGCGCCGCCGTCTCGGCGGCTCACGGCGTGGGCAGTTCGCGAGGGCAATTCACACTTCAGCTTTTGATTCACCATTCAGTGAACTTATTTCGTTGCGGAAAATGCGCGCCGCCGCCCCGTTTGGACGGTGTGAGCCGCCGAGACGGCGGCGATCCTACTGCATAGTCACGGCTAAGAGCCTGTTTTTACGGTGGGTGGCACGGGCTACCAGCCCGTCTTCGGCGGCAACCTGCCGCCGAATACCCGGCGGGCTGGTAGCCCGCCGGGCCAGGCCAGTGGCCTGTGCCACCCGGAGCCGGGTTTTAAGGTTCCTCGACATTTTCAGTGGGTGGATAAGTTGGCAAAGGAGAGGTTAGAGTGACGCCCGCCCTCTCACCAGCCCTCTCCCCCGAGGAGAGGGAGACCGGTTCGACCGACACTGGCAAACTTGTGCCGTCTCCGTACGCATCAATGTTTGTTCGTATGTACGGGCCGGGATGCAATGCCCTCCGAACGTGCAAGGTAGCTCCACCGCGGTCAATGTGGCTCCCTCTCCTCGGGGGAGAGGGTTGGGGTGAGGGCGGGCGTGGTTGGAATCACGCTCGGCCCGGATCGTATCCACCCACTGGAAATGTAGAGAAACCTCGCCGACTCGCCGCGCCGTGAGCCGCCGTGACGGCGGCGGTCCGGCACGTGCGTAGGTACGGCTAAGACTTGATGCTCAGAACGGCCCCCACTCCGGCTTCCAACCATCCCCACTCATCCAAGCCTTGGCGGCGAGTAGGGTGGGCAGCGACGGGCGGGCGTTGCGGGCGAGGGCGACTTCGCTGAGACGCCAGCCGTTGGGGGTGCGTTCTACGGCCAAGGTCGCGCGTTCCGGGGATAGGACGCGGTAGAGGTAGCTTTCGCCCCTGGCCACACATTTCGAGTAACCGACGACGCAATTGATTTGTTGGGCAGCTTCTTCCAGAAGCATTTGGGGAGTAGTTATCGGTACCACGGTGGCGGTGCCGGGAATAGGTGGGGGCGGGAATTTCAAGCTCAATAGTTGAGCGGGGACCTTCTGCCTGATGCGTGTGGACAGGTCGTCGTGGCGATGGCGAAGGTGTGGGAGGGTGCGGAAGGGTTCGGAGTTTACGGGTTGGTTTAGCATCCCGACAATTTCCACGATGTCGTGCAGAAGCTTCACTTGGCGAGAAATGAGGGAGGGCGAGGGCGAGCTGGCCGATAGTTCCACGAGTAGGTTGAAGCTGGTCAGTGGGAATAGCCTGGGGTCGCCCACGATCCGAAGGATGGTCGAGTCCACGCGCGGGAGGTGGCTGAGAGTTTGGAGCACCCGGGGCAGGGCAAGGGCGGAGCGGAGATAGAGCAGGGAGGAGATTTCGCAACATTCCGGCGGGATTTTCCGCAGCACGCGCACGACGGCTTCCGTGGCAGGAAACCCGAGCCAGCCACTGAGGTCGCGCTGCCGCCGGCGAACCAGGGCGCGGGCGGCGCGCAGGGGTTGCTGAACGGCGGGAGTGTGGAAGACCCAGTTGGAGGCGAGGCAGTAGGCGAGCGCGGGGTTGGACGCGAGCAAGTCCAGCGCGCCGGGGCAGCGGGCCGCGAGTGCGGCAAGGTGCCACTGGCGGCTAGTGAAGTCCTTCAGTCTGGCGGGTATCTCCGGCGGGAAGGTCGAAAAGAATTCACGAAACGCGGCGGCTTCCCGTTCCTGAATTTTGCGGTGCCAATCGCGCAGGGGATCTTCGGTGGATGGGGGTTCGAGGGGTTCGTCCGCGAATTCGGACACGGTGGCCACGGACGCGGCGGGCGCTTCGTCGGTCGGTTGGGACTCGTAGCGGAGCGAGCTTCGGCGAGGGGTGCCAGCCGCGACGGTCTGATTTTGGAAGGAAAGCGTTGGGCGCACGGGTTTCCACTGCGGACGCGCGGGCGTTTTGCGCCACGCGCGCAGTTCCGGCCACCCCTTGACGACGGTGATGGAACCTTGGGTGAAGAGGTAGAGCTTGCCGTTTTTGAAATGGGTGCCCCAGCGGAAGGGCTGGCTCTGGCGGGTGGCGCGGGTCGTCGTGTGGTTCATCACTTTGAGTGGGGAAGCGTAGCGGGAGGCTCCGTTTCCAAGCAGGACAACTTCTGCCTGCAGTGAGTGTCCGGAGCATCCCGAAGTTGTTGGTGGCTCGTCCCACGGTCTCGAGCGCGGTTGTGTCGCAGACCAGCCGCAGCGGTCACGTAACGTCGGGGTCGTAGAATGTTTCAGCGGGCCGCTTGCGGGTCACGCGCTGCGGCTGGTGCTACCGGCACACAGCCGCGCGCGTTCTGGTCCCGGAGGGACACCGCAGGAAATTAGCCGGGGGCCAGCGAGCGCAGCCCCCGGTCCGCCGCGCGAAAATCCTTCTGCCCCGGAGGGGCATCGGAGAAAAAATCCGGTGTCGTCGCGGGAACGATGGTCCTCCGGTGCCCCTCCGGGGCAGGGCTTCGCGCACGCGCCAACCGGGGGCCGCGCTCGCATTCGCTCGCTTGCCCCCGGCTAATCTTCTCCGACGCCGCTCCGCGGCAGAGAATGGTCGCGCATTGCCCACAAAACGCGCGTGTGCCCCGCCGCCCAAAGGCGGAACTCCGAACGAAAAACGGGTGCGCGTGTTCTGGTCCCGGAGGGACTGGGGGAAAATAGCCCAGCGTTTCAACGCTGGGTGGGGCGGGCCAACGCGCGGGAGTCCCGGAGGGACGAAAGAACCCAGCCACCACTGGCCGCCGCTTTTTTCTGCCGTCCCTGCGGGACTGGCTCCACCCGTCACGGCCCGCCCAGCGTTGAAACGCTGGGCTATTTTCGGTCATCCCTGCGGGACTTCAGCCCCGCTGCGCCACTTGGAATTCCCGAAAGGCATTAGGGTTAACCCGTTGCGCTCTCAGGCCGCAAAATTTCTGGACTTTTAAGCGGCGTGAACGCCGCGCGCCGCGGTGGGATTATCCCACTTCCCACCCCGAGGCGCGGAGGCGCTGGAGTTTGTAGATCAACGCGCGCCGGCTGATGCCAAGGGTTTTGGCGGTTTCCGTGCGGTTGAAATTGTGTTTACGCAGCGCCGCGAGGATCGCGTGGCGCTCCACTTCGTCGAGGCTGGTCGTGTCGGGGAGCGGCGCGGAGGCGGCGCTGGAGGTTTCGCTGATGGGGCCGCGGACGCGCGTGGGCAGATGCTCGGGGAGGATCAGTTCGCCGCGCGAAAGGAGCGCGGCACGTTCCATCGCGTTGCGAAGTTCGCGAACGTTGCCGGGCCACGGGTAGCGTTGAAGGCATTCGCCGACGGTGGTCGAGAGGCGCGCGCGACCTTTGGTGAACGCGCGGAGGAAATGATTCGCGAGCGGGAGAATGTCCTCCACGCGTTCGCGCAACGGCGGGAGGTGCAGTTCGAAAACATTGAGGCGATAGAAGAGGTCTTCGCGGAAACGACCGGCTTTGACCTCCTCGTCGAGATTGCGATTGGAGGCGGCGAGGAGGCGCGTGTCGGTGTGGTGTTCGCGATTCGAGCCGACGCGTTGGAAGCGTCCGTCCTGCGTGACGCGCAGGAGCTTGGCCTGAAGTTGCGGGGACATTTCGCCAATTTCGTCGAGGAAGATGGTCCCGCCGCCGGCTTGCTCGAAGCGGCCGATGCGCTGGTGAACGGCCCCGGTGAACGCGCCCTTTTCGTGGCCGAAGAGTTCGGTCTCGAGCAGATTTTCCGGGAGCGCGGCGCAATTCACTTTCACCAGCGGACCGGCGGCGCGCGCGCTCCACGCGTGGATCACGTCGGCGAGAATTTCTTTGCCGACGCCGCTTTCGCCGGTGATGAGCACGCGGCTCTCGGACGCGGCGACGAGCGCGGCATCGTGGAACACCGCGCGCAACAACGGGCTGACGGCGATCACACTGGGCGGCAACGGGCGTTCGTCGCGGGGCGCGTGCGCCGCGACGGGCGCGAGGCCGGTCGAGTGGCGGACGCAGGCGAGGAGTTCGTCGAGGTCGATGGGTTTGGAGAGATAATTCACCGCGCCGTCGCGCATCGCCTCGACGGCGTCGCGAATGTCGGCGTAGGCGGTGACGAGGAGAACGGGGAGCGTGGCGAATTCCTGCCGCGCGCGGCGGAGCGTCTCGAGGCCGGACATTCCGGTCATGCGCACATCGGAGATCATCATGTTGACAGGCGCGGCGTGGAGCGCGGCGAGCGCTTGTTCGCCCGACGAAACGGGAACCGTGTCGAAGCCCTGCCCGCGCAGAAAAGAATCGAGCAAACTGGTCTGGCCCGGATCGTCATCGACAATGAGGATGCGCGGCGGGGCGGAAGTGGCGCTGGAGTTGGGCGGCATCGGTTAGGTCAATTGGCGGCGACGTTAAACGCCCCGCTTGGAATT
The DNA here is from genome assembly GCA_043757645.1 of Verrucomicrobiota bacterium. GTDB lineage: Bacteria > Verrucomicrobiota > Verrucomicrobiia > Limisphaerales > BJHT01 > BJHT01. Next base: position 3,694 of record JAYVOY010000031.1, on the reverse strand, counting down.
GCCGTAAAAAACGCGAAGCGACGCAAAATGCGAAGGCTCGAGCCGACGCGGATGGAATCGGAGTCCTTGCCGGACGGAGCAGCTTCGAACCAGCAGTTGCTGCCCGCGAAACCCACGAAAGGAGAAGGCGGCTCGGGACCGTAACTCGATGGGGTGAACGGGGTGAAGACACGCAAAACGTGGGGCGCAGCCGACGCCGCGCCCCACGTTCTCGAATTGGATTTTGTCGCGGGCGGGTTATTGGCCGCCGGTGTTCATCGCGAGGAGGAACTCGATGTTGGACTTGGTCTTCTTGAGTTTGCCCAGCAGGAGTTCCATCGCCTCGACGGGCGGCACGCCGGTGAGGGCGCGGCGCAGCATGACGACGCGGCTGTATTCCTGCGGGTGATAGAGGAGTTCCTCTTTGCGCGTGCCGGAGCGCTCGATGTTGATCGACGGGAAGATGCGGCGATCAACGAGGCCGCGGTCGAGGTGGACCTCCATGTTGCCGGTGCCCTTGAACTCCTCGAAGATGACTTCATCCATGCGGCTGCCGGTGTCGATGAGCGCGGTGGCCATGATGGTCAGGGAACCGCCCTCCTCGATGTTGCGCGCCGCGCCGAAGAAGCGCTTCGGTTTGTGCAGCGCGTTGGCATCCACACCGCCAGAGAGAATCTTGCCGGAGTGCGGCTGGACCGTGTTGTAGGCGCGCGCGAGGCGGGTGATCGAGTCGAGCAGGATGACGACATCCTTCTTGTGCTCGATCATGCGCTTGGCTTTTTCGATCACCATTTCGGCGACCTGCACGTGGCGCTCGGGTGGTTCGTCGAAGGTCGAGGAAACCACTTCCGCGGGGCGGCACGAACGCTCCATGTCGGTGACTTCCTCGGGGCGTTCGTCGATCAGCAGAATGAAAAGATAAATCTCGGGATTATTCTTGATGATCGAGTTGGCGAGCTTTTGGAGCAGCACGGTCTTGCCCGTGCGCGGCGGCGCGACGATGAGGCCGCGCGTGCCCTTGCCGATGGGGCAGACGAGATCGAGCACGCGGGTGGAGAGTTCGTCGTGGGCGGACTCGAGGATGATGCGCTTGTTCGGGAAGAGCGGCGTGAGATTCTCGAAGTGCGTTTTGTCCTTCGCCTTGTCCGGGTCTTCCTTGTCCACGGCCTCGACCTTGAGGAGCGCGAAGAATTTTTCCTTTTCCTTCGGCGGCCGGATTTGGCCCGCGATCAAGTCGCCGGTCTGCAAATCGAAGCGGCGAATCTGCGACGGCGAAACATAAACGTCCTCGGGGCACGGCAGATAATTGAACGCCTGCGAACGCAGGAAGCCGAAGCCCTCGGGGAGAATTTCGAGCACGCCCTCGGCGAAAAGGACGCCGCTGCGCTCCGCGTTTTTCTTGAGGATTTGGAAGATGACCTCGTGTTTCTTCATCGTTCCGAAGTTCTCAATCGCCATGTCCTTGGCGCGCTGATTGAGCTCCATGATCGACATCGATTGCAACTGGCTGATGTTGATCGTCTCGCCGCGCGGCACCGGGCCGGTGGGCGCGGCCTTCGGGCGTTCCTCCTCGGCTTCCTCGGCGACGGGATGTTGCGGCGGCTCGAGTTCGTCGGAGGTTTCCGGCGCAGTGGCGGCGGGCGCGGACGGATTGGAGGGCGTTGCGGGCGCCGCCTCGGATGCCACTGCGGGCGCGCCAACGGGCGCGGGCGCGGGTGGCGGCGGCGGGATCAATTCGGGGTCATTCTCGTCGGGCAATCCCTCGATGCGCGGGCGCGTGGAGGGAGGCTTGGGCGGACCTTTGGGTGAACTCTTGGGGCGGGGGCTTCGGCGGCCGGGAGGTTTGGACATAAGTTAGGATGTAATTGCGACGGCGGGCAAACCAGCGCGGCGGGAGTTAATTACCGTTTGCGGGTGCGCGGTCTCGATGGAGACACGTTCACCGATGGAGTTGCTCACCGGGAGATTCTTTCAAGAGGACGGCCCAAAATCACGGATAGGGCAGCGGAAATCTTGCAGTCAATTCGCGGACACGTTCACGAACGGCGTGCGCAGCGTCAAGGTTTTTAATGTCGAGCAGCACTTCACTGATCATGTCGGCGATGGCGGCCATCTCGGGTTCCCTCATGCCGCGCGTGGTGACGGCGGGCGTGCCCAACCGCACGCCGCTGGCTTGGAACGGCGACCGCGTCTCGAAGGGAATCGTGTTCTTGTTCACCGTCACGCCGGCCTCATCGAGCGCAATTTGGCAATCCTTGCCGGTGAGGCCGCGCGCGCCGACATCGACGAGGCAGAGGTGGTTGTCGGTGCCGCCGCTGACGAGGCGGTAGCCATTGCGGCGCATTCCCTCGGCGAGCGCGGCGCAGTTGCGCACGAGCTGCTGTTGATACGCCTTGAACTCGGGTTGCAGCGCCTCGTGCAAACACACGGCCTTCGCCGCGATCACGTGCATGAGCGGGCCGCCCTGGATGCCGGGGAAAACCTGCGAATCAATTTCCCTCGCGTATTTCGCCGGGCACAAAATCAACCCGCCGCGCGGCCCACGCAAAGTCTTGTGCGTCGTCGTCGTGACGAAATCCGCGTGGCCCACCGGACTTGGATGAATGCCCGCCGCGACCAGTCCCGCGATGTGCGCGATGTCCGCCAGCAGCAGCGCGCCCACCTCGCGCGCGATCTCGCCCATGCGCGCAAAATCGATCACGCGCGGATACGCGCTCGCGCCGACGGTGATCATCTTCGGCTTCACTTCGCGCGCGGTCTTCGCGAGTTGCTCGTAGTCGATGCGCTCGTCCTCCTTGCGCACGCCGTAGTGAACGATCTCGAAAAACTTGCCCGAGAAATTCGCCTTGTTGCCGTGCGTGAGATGGCCGCCGTGGCTGAGGTCCATCGTGAGCATCTTGTCGCCCGGTTTCAGGAACGCGAAATAAACGGCCATGTTCGCGCCACTGCCGGAGTGCGGTTGCACGTTCGCGTGCTCGGCGCCGAACAACTTCTTCGCGCGCTCGATCGCCAGCGTTTCCGCGGTGTCCACGTGCTCGCAGCCGCCGTACCAGCGCTTGCCCGGATAACCCTCGGCGTATTTGTTCGTGAGCACGGAACCCTGCGCGGCCATCACGGCGGCGCTGGTGAAATTCTCGCTCGCGATCAACTCGATGTTTTCCTCCTGCCGCAAACGCTCCATCGCAATGGTCTCCGCGATGTCGGGATCAACGGCCTGAATGCGCGCCAGCGGGGACGCGGCCATCCGCTCGAATTTGTGTACGCGCCGCTCGTGGCGTCCGCCCTCGAAGCGCGCGCTGAGAAACGCATCCACGATTTTGAGCGCCGTTTCCGCCGAGACCACTTGCTCGCCGAGGCACAACACGTTCGCATCATTGTGCTGCCGCGCGAGCGTCGCCATGCGTTCATCGAACACCAGTGCCGCGCGCACCCCGGCGATCTTGTTCGCCGCGATGCTCATGCCCACGCCCGTGCTGCACACGAGAATGCCGAAGTGACTGCGCCCACCGACGACATTCAGCCCGACCGCCTGCGCGTAATCGGGATAATCCGTCGATTCCGTCGAGCCGGTCCCGAAGTCGTGAAACTGCACGCCCTGCTGGGTGAGATGATCCTTGATCGTTTCCTTCAGGCGCAGGCCCGCGTGATCGGAACCGAGGGCGAGCGCGAGAGTTTTGCCGGAGCTAACAGGTGAGGCGACTTGCATGGAATGCTG
>JAYVOY010000030.1:0-10549 GCA_043757645.1 Verrucomicrobiota bacterium | reverse complement strand
CCGTCGCGCTCGGGGGCCGCGCCGCGCGCGGTGTTCGGTCCGCCGCTGCGAATGACGGCCGCGGCGACGGAGCAACTGGTCCACGACCAACGCCACACGAGCAGCGCGGTGTGGGCCGAGGGACGGCTGATTTACGGGCTGCCCTTCGAGTTGCAGGCGCTGCCGTGGAGTGTGACGAGCGGCATTTCGCTCGCGGACGACACGCTCTTTGTCGGCACCAAGGACGGCGTGTTGCACGCGGTCGGTGCGAGCGATGGCAGCGTGCGCTGGACGTTTCCCGCGGGCGGCGAATCCCTCGGCACGCCGCTGTTGTATCGCGGGCTGGTTTATTTCGGCGGGCTGGACCGGCGGCTCTACGCGCTCGACGCGCGGCGCGGGCGGATGGTGTGGAATTTCCCGGCGCGCGGCTGGATCGAGGGCAGCGCGTGCGCGGGCGACGGGCGGATTTATTTCGGCTCGCGCGACCGGCATCTCTACGCGGTGGACGCGCGTCTCGGCGTCGAGCGCTGGGCGACGGAACTCGACGGCGAAATCATCGCGACGCCCGCGACGGATGGAGCGCGCGTGTTCGTGGGCACGCGCGCGGGAACTTTTTTCGGCGTCGAGGCGGCGACGGGAAAAGTGCTGTGGCGCACCGCGGCGGCGGGCGCGATTCACGGCGGCGCGTGTGTGGACGCGGGCCGCGTGGCGTTCGGCGACCGTGCGGGGCGGGTTCACGCGCGCGACGCGGCGACGGGAAAACCGCTGTGGAAACAGTCGTGCGAGGTCGGCGGTCCCGTGGTGGCCGCGCCGATTCTCGTGGGCGGCGTGCTCTACGGCGGCACCGAGGATGGGAGGATTTGGGCGGTGGATTGGGCGGAGGGTTTTCTCGGCTGGCAGGAAAATTTGTCGGGCGGCGGCGAGGTGCGGCGTCCGCCGTTGTTCGCGGATGACACGCTGATTTTCACCAGCCAGCAACGCAACGCGCTCAATGCCGCGGGCCAATCGCAGGTGTTTCGCGGCAGCACGGTGTCGTTCAAAATGGCCGATGCGGCGGCGCAAAAATGTTTGCAAGCCGCGGAGCCAATCGTGGTGGATGGCAAACTCGACGAGCCGTCGTGGGCGCTCGCGCCGCGGTTGCCGGTGTTTTTTCAGCGCACGGGTTTGACCAACGGCGATCCGGTCGAGGCGCGCGTGTTGTGGGACGACAAGCAGCTCTACCTCGCGGTGGCGTGTCGCGACGACAAGCTGGTGAGTGGCGACACCGCGCACGATGGCAAGCTGCGCGCGGGCGACACGATTCGCGTGCTGCTCGATCCACGGCGCGACGCGGTGGCGGTGTGCGAATTCACGCTCGCGCCCAACGGCACGCGCGGCGACGCGCTGCTCACCGAGTTGAGTGTGGAGCCGGATGCGACCAAACGCGCCGAGGCGCTCGCGGCGTTGAAACTCGAAAGCAATGGCGTCGCGTGGAATCCCGCGTGGACCGCCGCCGTGATTCCGCAAGGCCCCGGCGGCGCGCCCGGCTGGACCGCGGAGATCGCGATCCCGTTCGACTCGCTGCCGAAAACCCTCGCGCCCAAACCCGGCAACGGCGCGTCTTGGCGCTGCAATGTGATCGTGGAAAACCGCCGCGCGCTCACGGACGCGCCCGCCGCCGTCACGACTTACTCGCTCGCGCCCGTGCTTGTGCCCGGCGGCGACGGCGTGCCCGCGCGCTGGCCGTCGCTGCAATTTCAGGCGGTGAAGGTGAAGAAGTAGGATGGTTGCTTTATGAGGCGCGAAGTTGTTCGAGCACTTCTGCTGGTGGCTGCACTGGCCGCACTCGCGTTCGCACTTCCGTGGGCGATCCGCCCGCCGCAAGGGATGGGCCAATCCGATGAGCAATTGGTTCATGAGCGCTATCCGCAGCCCCGGGTGTGATTAAAAGCGGGTGAGATTCAGTTCCATAAAGACTCCCACTGGTGAGTGGCGCGGGCCTGAGTGTTTCCCACAAAAAGTGACAAGGGAATTGGGGACAAGGGAATGGGTTTCGGGAGAGTTTATTCCGCTGCCTCCACTTACCCGGCAAATGCCAGCGAACGGCAGCGGTGGGCAAGAAGTGCCGCAAAAGGCCAATGAAAGCGCCCGTGGAATTGGCTCTTGCAATTGGGAAGCCAAGCGGCATGGTGCGCCGAGTCCGTCGGATAGCTAGTAACTCTCTAGGGCTGGAGAATCCTCAGGTGAACTTGGTTCAGTGATGATTTTAGACCCGGTGGTCGGGAACAGTCTGGTGAAGGCAACGGTTAGTCGGGGACAGTAAATCATCGTATGAACAACAAACTGTTTGTGGGAAATCTTTCCTTCAACACCACGGAGAACGACCTGCAGGATGCGTTTGCCGCGCACGGCACGGTACTGGAAGCCAACCTGATGATGGACCGCATGAGCGGCCGTCCGCGCGGTTTCGCTTTCGTCACCATGAGCACCCCTGAGGAAGCCAACAAAGCCGTCGAGGCCCTGAACGGTTCCACGCTCGGCGGTCGCGCCCTCACGGTTAATATCGCGCGTCCCCGCGAAGAGCGTCCTCCGGGCGGCGGCGGCGGCGGTCGTCGCGGTGGTGGTGGCGGCGGCGGCGATTACGGTGGTGGTGGTGGCGGTGGGGAGCGTTACTAAGCCGTAACTTTTCTATTTCGCGTCGCGGCCCGGATGTTCCGGGCCGCGATTTTTTTTGCCGATGTCGGCTGCGCGCATTCGTGTGCGGCGACGCGAACTGGCATCGAAAGGAAACGGAGTGTCGCGCGAAGGGTGTGAAGGAAATGAAGAAATACCTGAACCGCTCTTCAGTTCCTTCGCTCACTTCGCACCCTTCGCGCGACACTTCTTTTTGTTCCGACGTCGCGGGTTTTCGGCGATGTCTCTGTTCACCGTCGGCTGCGCTCGTATTCCGCCAGCGCCTTCGGCAGCAACTCCTTCAAGCGCGCCACGCGCGTGCCGTGCGACGGATGCGTGGACATGAATTCCGGTGGTTGTCCGCCGCCCGCCGCCGTCATGCGCTCCCAGAAACTCACCGCTTCGTGCGGATCAAAGCCCGCGCGCGCCATGTACATCAGCCCGACTTCGTCCGCCTCGCTTTCGTGCTCACGACTGAACGGCAGCAACACGCCGAACTTCGCGCCCGCACCCACCGCCGCCAGCACCGCCTGGCGCTTCTGCGGGTCCATGTCACCCAGCGCGAGCGAGGATTGCGCGCCTTGCATCACGGTGTTCGCCAACTGGCTCTGCAACACCCGCTGCGCGCCGTGCCGCGACGTTGCGTGCGCCATCTCGTGGCCCAGCACCGCTGCCAAACCCGCTTCCGTTTTCGTGATCGGGAGAATGCCCGTGTAAACCACGATCTTCCCGCCCGGCAGGCAAAACGCGTTGGCCTGCGGGCTGTTCACGACACTGACCCTCCAATCAAAATGCTTCCCCAACTCGCCCGTCATCGGAATCAAACGGTTGGCCACGCGCAGCACCAAATCCACCTCCGGCCCGCCGCGCACCACTGACGATGTCGCGAGCACCTCCTGATAACTCTGCGCGCCGAGGGCCACCTCCTGTTGCTCGGACATCCCCACGCGCGCCGTCCGCCCCGTCTCGGGATTTTTGAACTTCGGTGACGTGCAATATTGAAACCCGAACACCAACACCGCAATGATCACCGGCGCAATCGCAACATGCTGTCGATTCATAAACTTGGAAAACGCAGTTGAGGCCCACGAAACACACGAAAAGAAACAGCAATGAAAAAAACGCGGACCCCCGCGGCTCGCGAGTGATTCCGCAAACATTCAACTGCGGTTTGGCCCTTTGTTTGCATGTGTTTCGTGGGCAATACTTCCCACCGCCGCGCGCAGCGTAACGCGCGCCCAAAAAATTTGCAAAACACCACGCCCCACCCGCGCGTCCAAGCCGCCGAATTTGTGATCATCCACGCCTCTGCCACCCGCGCCAACCTCCCCGGCCCCGCTTCCGTCGCCACTTCACGGCTCCCTGCTTTCATGAACCGCGCCGCCCTTTTTCTCCTTCTCCCGACGCTGCTCGCGCTCACCGCCGTCGCCGCCGTGCCGCGCTTCAACGACTTCGAACTCCCGCCGCACAATTACAAGGAACGCCCGCTCCACGACCGCTTCACGCAACTCAAGGCCGACCTCGAATCCGGCAAACTCGCGCTCGATCACACCAGCGAAAAAGCCGCGCTCCTCAGCCTCCTGCAAGTCCTCGACATTCCCGCCAGCTCGCAAATGCTCGTCTTCTCCACGACCAGCCTGCAACTCAGCCTCATCACGCCCCAGAATCCCCGCGCGATTTTTTTCAACGAGGACATTTCCCTCGGCTACATCCCCGGCGGCAAAATCGAGGTCGTCTCGCTCGACCCCGAGTTGGGGGCGATTTTTTACATCTTCGACATCCCGCGCGACGCGCGCCCCCTCCGCATCGAACGCTCCGAACGCTGCATGAAATGTCACGCCGCCGACGCCACCGCGGGCGTCCCCGGCATCCTCATCAAATCCGTCGTGCCCGGTCCCACCGGTGGCAGCCTTACCGCCTATCGCATTGATCAAAGCGGCCACCAAATCCCCCTCACCGACCGCTTCGGCGGCTGGTATCTCACGGGGCAACCGAACTTCACCAATCACTGGGGCAACCTCATCGGGCGCTTCACGCCGCAGGGCTTGCAGAAAAATCCGATCATTCCCGGCCGCGTCTTCAGCTTCGCGCGCTACGCCGTCGCGACGAGCGACATCCTGCCGCAACTCATCCACGAACATCAGGCCGGTTTTGCCAACCGCGTCATCGAAGCCACCTACCGCGCCCGCACCCATCTCCACAACAGCAACGGCAAACTCACCGCGGAACAATCCCGCGAACTCGACGACCAGGCGCGCCTCCTCACGCGCTACCTGCTTTTCGCCGACGAAGCCGCGCTGCCCCCCGGAGGCGTCACCGGCGACCCCGCCTTCAAAGCCGATTTCCTCCGTCAACGCCGCGTCTCGCCCGCCGGCGCCTCGCTCAAAGATTTCGACCTCCGCACCCGCCTCTTCAAGCACCGCTGCAGCTACATGATCTACAGCGCCATCTTTCAAGGACTCCCCGCCGAGATGAAATCGCGCGTGTACCAACACCTCCGCAGCGCCCTTGATCCCAAGCAACCCGACGCGGATTTCGTGCACTTGCCCGCCGCGGAAAAACAAACGATCAAAGCCATCCTGCGCGCGACGCTGAAAGATCTTCCCGCAAGCTGGTGACTTGGTGAATCCTTTGTAGGAGCCGAGGTAACGAGGCTCTAACTTTTCTTCTGGCCCACCGCTGGAAAAAATCCCCGCAGATTCAAGCCGACCACAGATTCGGATTCTGAAATCTGTGGTCGGCTTGAATCTGCGGGAAATCCCCTTTTCCACTTCGCCCGCGCCGCAGGCCGTCGCCGGGCAAAAAAAAGCGCCCCCGCCTTCCAGCGGGAGCGCCCTCGAATTATTGAACCGCGATTATTTCTCCGTCTTCTCGCCGGCTTGGAGCCAGCCCGAGATGCCCGCGGAGAGATGCTTCACGTTCTTGTAGCCGAGCTTTTCAGCGGCATTGGCCGCGGCCTGATACGCCTTGCAACTCGGGCCGCCGCAGTAGGCGACGACCAGCGCGTTTTTGTCCTCGGGGAGCACCGAGGCGAGCTTCGCCTTGTTCGCGGCGAAATCGATCGCCGTCGGCACGTGGCCCTTCTTGTATCCAGCCGTGCCGTTCACGTCGATGACCGTGGCCTTCTTGGATTCGATCGCCGCCTTGAGTTCGGTGATGCTGATGTCCGGGAATTCACCGGCGAAAGCCGACGCCGCGACAAACGCGGATGCGAGGAGTGCGAATATTTTCTTCATGCTGTTTCTGAGTGTTGTTGTTTTCGATTACCCCAACCGCGGGGCAAATCCTGCGAACCATTCCCGCACCGATCATCGCGCCAACCGACATTCATCGGCGGCTGACCAGCGAGAAAACGTCCAGCAACAGACGCCACCCGGAGCGCCTTGGTTCAACAAAAAAACGGCGGAGCCGGACGCGGAGCCGATTGTCACCGCGCGTTCCTGCAAATCAGTTGCGCTTGGTTTTCGCTTCCCCTTTCCCCCGCCTCGCGTACCGCCACGCGAACAATGTCTTGGTGGATCCAAAAACCTTCGCGGCGCAACTCCGCGAGCGGGCCGGCGATTCCCGCCAAAAGATTTTTCCGCTTGGCCGCGATCAAAATCCGGGCCGAGCCGATGGGTTGCAGGCCGTAAACAGCGCGCGCCACTTGGCGGGCTTTGCGTTCCTCAACCAAAACCAGGCTGCTGCCACGCTCGCGGGCCAGCGCGCTGACCGCGGCTTCCCCGACATCCCGCACTGCGGGCAGCAGTGCCGCCCCCTGTTTTGGCAAAACCATGCGCATCCAGTGCGCGCGCCGGAAACCTTCCAGACCGGCGATCCTCAATCCACCGTGGACGATCTCCTGCTGGATCGGCCTCCGGGACCAGAATCTCTTCACAAAGCAAACGGAGAAAATCCAGTCTGCCAAGGATTCCCAAAGCGATCAGCGGACCGGCATTGCAGCCGCTGCGGCTCACGCTGGCAGCGTTTTGAATTCGGCGCTCACGCGGACTCGCGCGGCGCGCAGTTCGGCCGCGATGTCTTTGGCGTATTTGATCAATGGCGCGGCGGCGGGTTCGTCTTCCGAGCCGAGCGTGATGACGCGCACCTGATCCGGCGCGAGCCAGAGCGGGAAGTTGCCCGCGTAATGTTCGATGAGGAAGCCGATGAACCGCTCGTGCGTGCCGAGCGGCGCGCGATGGATGCACAACGGCGTCTTGTTGGAATTGTCCTTGTCGCGATAGGTCAGGCCGAAACGCGACGGCACGGCGAAGTCCACCTGGTTTGTGGCGATGGTGAATTCGCGGCCGATGGCGCTCCACACCTGCACGTCAATCTTCGGCCCGTAAAACGCCGCCTCGTTCGCGACCTCCACGTAGTTGATGCCGGATTCGATCAACACCTGGAGCATCGGGTGACAAGGCGTGGTTCAAGTTGGGAAAAACTTTTCAAATTCAACTACGCCAAGCCGTAGTTTAGCTGCGTGGTGAGGGTCACATCAATCTGGTAGTTAAACTGCGTGCTCCAAAAGAAACTTGGCCAACGCATTGCCGCACTCCGCAAAGCCCGAAAGCTCACCCAGGAGCAACTGGCGGAAGCACTCGCCTGCTCGGTTGAGTTTATCAGCTTGGTTGAACGTGGCGTCAACGCTCCGTCGGTCGCGGGGTTGGAGAAGTTCGCCAAGATTCTCAAGGTCGAGGTCAAGGAACTGTTCACCTTCGAGGAGAAGAAGCGATGAGCCGGGGCGACACATACTTTGCTCGGCTCAAAGCGACGTTGAATGGGGTTGTTGAAACCCTGCGCGCCAAAGGTATTGATGAGCGGCACTTGGCTTTTGGCGGCGAGGGACAGCCACCCGCCCGCAAACCAACCGTGCCGACGGACGCCCGCTCCGAGTTCCTCGCAAATCGTGCGATGGGCGACTGGGCGGAACGAATGCTGTCTGCGGCGCTGACGCGAGCAATGTCAGATTTGAAGGTCGTGCAATACGGAAGCACGGATCGAATCGCGGCGGGTCATCCAGAATTCAAGGCGCGATACCTTGGGGGACTGAAGGAAACCCTACAGTTCGGCAAGCGCCCGGACTTGCTGCTCTTTCCCGCCGGTGCTTCCGTGGACGCCGACTTGTCGGAACGCAGTCACGCGCAGACCGAGACCACGGTCAAGCAAGCCACCGCCGCCATCGAAGTTCGCTCCAGCAAGTTCGAAGCATTGACCTACATGAAGGTGCGACAACAGCAGCGCGCCGCTGGCAAGACCACCGCCCGTGAAACGCCAAGCTTCACCGTCAAAGTCGAAGACCTCGTAATTGTGTATCGCTGGCTGGAGCGACACGGCGTGCCGCAGAGTTACTGTCAGGTGTTTTTCGATTCGGTGTTCTCGATCAACTTCCTCGACATCTTCGCCATCATCGGGAGTGAAGGAGGCTTCACCATCGAGACGCCAAAGAAGAGTCAGGAGAAGGCAACCATCATGATTCCCATCACCAGCGGCACGCAAGTTGGCCGGGCCACCGCGATACCAACCTTTGTCGCCGAGCATCGCGTCACGGAACTGGGACGGCACGATGCGTATGTTGTTCCGCAGGGCGGCGGCTTCGAACTTGATGCGGCTGGAACGATGAAAGTTCTTCTGGCTGAGAGTTAGTGTCGAAGTAGCGTTTCGCCTGTTCGTCAATCGCTGCCGTTCGCTCGTCCAGCGTCAGTTTCTCGATCTCCGCCAGCTTTCGGGTTAGTTCATTCGCCTCGCCACGGCTCAACTTCGGCATCACCGGACAAGGCATGTCTTCCACATCCTTCGGTTCGAGCTTGTTCAAGCCGTCTCCGTAAAACCGGTTCACTTGCGAGAACGATTCCTGCCCTCGACTGCTGTTGAGGAAAAGGGTCATCAGGGGCGAGAGCGATTCGTTTCCAGGTTTTGCGTAGAGGCCGTGGAAACAAGTCAGGTTTTTTGCGCCGGAAGTATTCAGGATGAATTTGACTGACTCGCGGGAGAACACAGCCACCCAAATGTCTGCCACCGCGCGATTTTCGGGCAGATACCAAACAGGCCGATGGCTTGGCAGATGCCGCTTTGGGATGCCCTGCTGCTCCCCAATCTCAAGATAGCGGGTGAGGTTCTGCCCGTTGCGCGAGGGATTCAGCAGGAAGCACCTTCGGTCGCGAGCGACGAGTGCATTAAACTTTTCGCTTGTGAATACGAGCCCGTCGGCATCCGTGGCCTTGCTAATGCACGGATCAACGTGCGCTTCCGTAAGATGATGTTCGCGCATCTCCGCACGGCTCAGGCAAAAGAAATCATTCGCTCCCGTGGCGATGCCACGACGGGATTTGAAGTAATCGCCGACGCGATTCGCAAACTGCACCGGCACTCTTTCCGTCGCTCCGTTCAGCAGCAAGTTGAGCCATTTGTCCTTGGGATTGAGCGCGGCCAAGTCAATCAAACCCTTGCCTGCGGCTGAAATGCTTCCCGCGAGCAATCCTTCAACGAACGTCTCCGCATCTTCCACGGTTTCGGCCAGCCTAGCCCAGATTGGAGCTTTGAGCGCCCAACTCTTGTCCAGCAACACGATGGCGCTGGTCGTTAAAGCGTCGGCAAACACATTGAGCGATGGTGCAAAGATTGCGATACCCGCTGGCCGAATCCCCCGCAGCAACCGCTCCTTGATTTCCTCGCCGAAGTTCGCGTTCAGAAACTCCGCCGGCAGGATTACAGCAGCGCGCCCATGCGGCGCGAGGTCTTCCCAAATCTTGAGAAGGAACAGTGCGTAAAGATTCGTGAGCCGGTCCAGCGGCGTGCCGAGCCGTTCCTCAAAATAAAGCCAGTCCTTCTCTGAATAGTCGAGCCGATGCGCTTTCACGTAAGGCGGGTTGGCGATGATGCCATCGAACAGGCCAGCATCGGACTTGAGGTAGTCTGCCAGAATTAACTTCGTGCCCCGTGGTGCAGATGTCTTCGCCCGCTGCAAAGTTTCCGTATCGCGCTCCACGCCGACCAACTGCACGCGCCCGTTGAGTTCTCGACACGCCGAGAGCAATCCTCCCAAACCCGCTGCCGGGTCAAGCACAGCGCCCGGCTTGGCCGACATCACCCACGTCGCCATCAATCTTGCGATTGGTTCAGGAGTGGCAACCTGCCCAAGCTGCTTTGTCTTCCGCTGCCACGACTCAACCGATGCAACCAAATCCGCCTCGCCCGTGGCAACCTCCACAGCATTCGGCTCGTAATAGAGCGACATGAAAGTCTGGTTGTCGCGAAGCTTCATTGCCAAAAGTCTGCCAGCAGTTTAACTACGGGTCAACATTTTACGCCCGCCGCTCTTTGATGCCCGCCAGAATATCCGCCACCACCTCCGCCTTCGGTTTCGCGCCTTGCGGGCCGCCGTGATGGAGACGCACGCTCACCGCGCCGGCTTCCATGTCGCGACCGCCGATGATGAGCATCGTGTGGACGCGCAGTTGTTCCGCGTTGGAAATCTTCGCCTTGAACGGCGTGGCGCTGAAATCCGAATCCACGCGCACCATGTTCGCGCGCAGTTCGGCCACGATGGGTTGGGCGTAATCAATCAACGCCGCGTCGTCGTTGAGCGTGATGACGCGCACCTGGTCGGGCGCGAGCCAGAGCGGGAAGTTGCCCGCGTAATGCTCGATGAGAAAGCCGATGAACCGCTCGTGCGTGCCGAGCGGCGCGCGATGGATGCACAACGGCGTCTTGTTGGAATTATCCTTGTCGCGATTGGTCAGGCCGAATTTCGCGGGCACGGCGAAGTCCACTTGGTTCGTGGCGATGGTGAATTCGCGGCCGATGGCGCTCCACACCTGCACGTCAATCTTCGGCGTTCTACGGGCCGAAGATTGACGTGCAGGTGTGGAGCGCCATCGGCCGCGAATTCACCATCGCCACGAACCAGGTGGACTTCGCCGTGCCCGCCAAGTTCGGC
>JAYVOY010000029.1:0-2848 GCA_043757645.1 Verrucomicrobiota bacterium | reverse complement strand
CACCGCGGAACGGAAGCTGGTAGGGCGCGTCACTCCGTGCGCGCCGTCGGTTGGCAGGCAGCGCGGCGGCGGGCAGAGGACTGCCCGCCCTACCGGGGCAGCGGCCCCGGATGGCAGGCGAGAGGGTGAGAGGGATCGCGGGTGAGAGGGCATTAAAAATTTTCCCCAGTTCCTTCATTGCGAGGGTCGCTTTCTACAAGGCGGCTGGAGAAAGAGTCAACGCATTTCTCGCCGGGGAAATGCGTTGGGGTGTGATTAAATCCGAATTCCGAAATCGGAATGGGGAGCGCACGCGGCCCGCGTGCGGGTTTGGGCGGCCCGCCCAAACCATCGTGTCCCAGGTCTCACTTTCTTCTCCGCGCAGAAAAGTGAGTGGAACGAGGTTTTCGGCGGGCCGCCGAAAACGGCACGCCAGCGGCGTGCGCTCCTCGCGCCGCTGCGCTGCGCGCAACGCAGACTTCCCCGTCTGCGGTGTCGCACGGCTTCCAGCCTGCCGACCGTCCGTGTGGCCAGCGCTCTCGGGCCTTGCCACGCCCTGCCGATTTGGAAATCGGCGAGACAGCAGACTGGGAAGTCTGCGCTACGTTTCTGGGCATCCTCACCCACTTTTAACCACACCCGAGCTTTGATCCGCGCCAAATAGGCGATTGACGGCGCGCGGGCCGGGCGTACCGTGTCGCCCTCGTCGCGGCCGGCGAAACCGAGTGCCGGCCTCCCCACGGAGTTGATTCTGACTTCTTCCCGTTGGTTGTGATTTTCCGCCGGCGATCACGTTTTTTTCATGCTTACAATTCGAGACCTCAAGATGACCCTGGGCGGACGCGTGCTGTTTGAGAACGCGTCGTGCGGTGTCAATTACGGTGATCGCGTCGCGCTCGTCGGTCCCAATGGCGCGGGGAAGAGCACGTTGTTTTCCCTGATTCTGAAACAGAAGACGGCCGATTCCGGCACGATCGCGCGCGATGAGTGGACGATGGTCGGCTATCTGCCGCAGGAGGCCGAGGCGCTGGGGGACGAGACGATTCTCGATGTCGCCACGGGGCGCGTGGAGGAGCTGCCGGGGCTGGAGAAACGGCTGCACGAACTCGAGGCGGCGGGCGAGGTGTCGTGCCCCGAGTATCTCGAGGCGCACGCGAAACACGACGCGCTGACGAATCCCGAGGTGGAAACGAAGGCGAAGAAAATGTTGCGCGGCCTCGGCTATCGGGACGCGGACTTTGATCGCAAGGCGCGCGAGATGAGCGGCGGCTGGATCATGCGCGCGCGGCTGGCGCGGTTGCTCGTGATGGAGCCGGATTTGTTGCTGCTGGACGAACCGACGAACCATCTCGACCTGCTTTCGCTGCTGTGGTTGCAGAATTATTTGCAGAATTACTCGGGCGCGCTGCTGCTAATTTCGCACGACCGGCAGTTCATGGACGAGGTCGTGACGCAGGTTCACGAAATCGCGGAGAAGAAACTCATCGGCTACACGGGCACTTATTCCGAATACTTGGTGCAACGCGAGGAGCGCTACGAACAGCAACTGGCCGCGCATAAAAATCAGCAGAAGGAAATCCAGGCGCTCCAGGAATTCGTCGATCGGTTCCGCGCCATTCCGTCGAAGTCGTCGCAGGCGATGAGCAAGCTCAAGCAGATCGAGCGGCTCGAATTGATCGAGAAGCCGATGGCCCCGCGCAAGCCGTTCCGGTTTCAAATTCCCACGCCGCCCCGCGGGCCGCAGCGCGCGGCGGTGCTGCGGAACATTCACATGGCCTACGGGACGACGCAGGTTTATCGCGGGCTGGATTTGCTGGTCGAGCGCGGCGACCGCACGGTGCTGGTCGGGCCGAATGGGGCGGGGAAATCGACGCTGCTGAAAATTCTCGCGGGCGTGGTGGAATTCCAGCAGGGCGAGCGCGATCTCGGGCACAACGGGAAGCTCGGCTATTTCAGCCAGCATCGCGCGGCCACACTCGATCCGGAGAAGACGGTGCTCGAGGAAGTTTTGGCGTGCGCGCCGGCGATGCGCGAGGACGAGGTGCGCGGGGTGCTGGGGTCGTTCATGTTTCGCAAGGATGACATTCACAAGCTCACGGCGGTGCTGAGTGGTGGCGAGAAGAGCCGGCTGAATTTGGTGAAGTTCCTCGTCGATCCGCCGAATTTGTTGCTCATGGATGAGCCGACGACGCACTTGGACATTCTCACGGTCGAGTCGCTGACGCTGGCGCTCGAACGGTACGAGGGCACGCTGGTGTTCATTTCGCACGATGTGCATTGCATCCGGCGGCTCGCGACGAAGGTGCTGCATGTGAACGCGGGGCAGGTGACTTCGTATTCGGGCGGCTACGATTATTTCCTCGAGAAGACCGGCACGGCGGATGACGCGAGGGCGGCGCTGACGGCGGGGTGAGCGCGCGGGCGCGCCCTTGTGGGAGTCGCGGTGACGAGACTCTGACTCACCCTAAAAGCGGAACTATTCTTTAGCCACGGATGAAACCCGGATGGAACACAGACAGCGGAATCCATTCGTTCGGTTCTTCGCTGTCTGGACAACTCACCGAATAGTGCGCCCGCCTTGGAACCAAAGCTCGTGACCCACGTCCCGGCCAGCGGTGTTCCATCCGTGTTTCATCCGTGGCTCCATTGCAGGGTTCCGGTTTAGCCGGCGGGAACGTCGGAGCCGGCGCCCGCCGCGCCACGTCTCGCCGCAACGGTGGGCCGGCTTTCTTCGGCGGCGTGACTTCAATGAGGTTGCCCCGGTGGAAACTGGTGAAACCCGTTGCGCCCTGATTGGGGTTGCACCGGCAACAGGATTTAGGCCGCGTGGTCGTGCTTGACCGTCCGCGCGGAAAGCGTAGGAAATGCG
>JAYVOY010000028.1:0-2851 GCA_043757645.1 Verrucomicrobiota bacterium | reverse complement strand
GCCTCCGCACCCTCCTCGACGCCTGCGCCCGCTCCCGCGTCCTCGTCCTCGGCGACGTGATGCTCGACCAATTCATCTGGGGCACCGTGAGCCGCATCTCGCCCGAGGCGCCCGTGCCCGTCGTCGAGTTTGAACGCGAGAGCTTCATGCCCGGCGGCGCGGCCAACGTCGCCCGCAACCTCATCGCCTTCGCCGCCACCACCGAGCTGCTCGGCGTCTGCGGCAACGACCCCGCCGGCCAGCAACTCCACACCCTGCTCGCCGAAACGCGCGTCGATTGCCGCGGCCTCCTGCCGTTGCCGAACCGCATGACGACCCGGAAAACCCGCATCATCGCGCAGCGCCAGCAAGTCGCCCGCGTCGATCGCGAGACCCGCGCGGACATCGACACCACGGCCCGCAAAGCCCTCCTGAAAGTCCTCGCACACCGCCTGCCCGACGCCGACGCCCTGATCATCGGCGACTACGGCAAGGGCGTCGTCACGCAACCGCTCCTCGACGAAATCAAAAAGCGCTGCCGCACCCGCGGCATCTGGTTGAGCCTCGATCCCAAGCCCGTTCATCAACTCAACCTCACCGGCCTCTCGCTCATCACGCCCAACCGCAAGGAAGCCTTTGAACTCGCCGGCCTCACCGACGGCCGCCGCCACGCCGACCCACTCCAGGACACCACGCTCCTCGCCGTCGCCGAAAAATTGCTGACCACCCTGCAACCCGCGCTGCTGCTCATCACCCTCGGCGACCAGGGAATGCTCCTGTGCCAGCGCGGCGCGGCGCCGTTTCACATCCCGACCGTCGCGCGGGAAGTCTTCGATGTCTCCGGCGCGGGCGACACCGTCATCGCGTCCTTCACGCTCGCCATCGTCGCGGGCGCGTCGCCCCTCGAGGCCGCGATTTTCTCCAACCACGCCGCCGGCGTTGTCGTCGGCAAAGTCGGCACCGCCACCGTCACCCCGGCGGAACTGCTCGCCAGCTTCGAGCGCGAAGCATGAGCCCACCCCCCGCGCCGCCCCGCGCCCACGCCGCGCCCCAGCGCGCCGTCTTCCTCGATCGCGACGGCACCCTCGTCGTCGAAAAAAATTATCTCAAACGCCCCGAGGACGTTGTGATCTTCCCCGGTGCCGGCCCCGCGCTGCGCCGCCTCATGGACGCCGGCTTCGCGCTCCTCATCGTCACCAATCAATCCGGCATTGGCCGCGGCTACTACACGCTCGACGACATGCACCGCGTGAACGACCGCGTGCTCGCCGAACTGGCGCGCGACGGCGTGCGCTTCGAGAAAATCTATTTTGCGACCGAACATCCCGACCACCCCAGCCGCGGCCGCAAACCCTCGCCGCAATTTCTCCGCGATGCCCGCGACGAATTCGGCCTCGACCTCGCGCGCAGCTACATGGTCGGCGACAAGCTCCTCGATGTGGAATGCGGCTGGAACGCCGGCGTGAAACGCAGCTTCCTCGTCCGCACCGGCTACGGCGCCGAACTGGAAAAATCCGCCCCCGAAAAACTCACCCGCTTCACCATCGTCACCGACCTCCCCGAACTCGCGGCCACCATCCTCGCGCTGGAAACAACCGGCTGATTTTGCCACGCCCCGGCTCACGGCGGGTGCGGAGTCGCGGACGCCTTGGGTACGGAGTCCCGGCTTCAGCCGGTGGGGCGGGCGGCGCGGCGGAGGCGCGGGAAACTTTCGTGCGTCTCGTGCCAATGGACGCCTTGCCGCCTGAAGGCGGGACTCCGTACCCAATGCGTCGCGCCCCGCTCACTCCGCCGTCTTGCCGCCGGTGCTCAGGCGGTGGAGGAGGGACTCGTCGAACTTCAGGCGGAACGCGAGGTACAGGCCGCGGCTGGTGTAATCCTCCGCGCCGAGATCGCGGTCGCGGAAGCCGAAAATATTGTAGCCGATTCCGAAGCGCAGGTTGTCCTTGAGGACGAAGCCCAGCTCGGGGCCGAAGCCGTATTGCACGCTTTTCAAATCGCCGCTCGCGAGGGCGCTGGCGTTGAGGCCGAGGTCCCAGCGTTTGCTGAGTTCAAAGGAGGCGCGACCCGCGAGGAGGTGGGCGTAATAAACCGTGTTGCGGCCGAGCGAACTTTCCCACACCGCCTTGCTCGCGTAGTGGGCGCTGGCAAACCAGCGCGCGGACGGCTGGTAATGCGCGTGCGCGGAGAAGATCGCCACGTCGCGCGCGAGCGCCGCCGCGGGCGCGGGCAGGGTCGAGTCCTCCTCGCGTTTGTATTCCATTTTCAGCAGCGCGTTCCACACGTTGGTCTCCGTCTGCCGCCACGCGAGGCCGCCCTGGATGCGGCCCTGAAATTTCTCGCCGCCGGCCGGGGTGTTGTTTTGCAGCACGTGAACGATGGTGCGGCCGAGGAAGGTCCAGTCCTGATTGAGCCGCTGCGCGTAGGCGAACGTGTGGAGCAGGCTGTCGTTTTGCCGGCTCGTGCGCAGCTCCAGGCGGGTGCTCAATTTCCAATCGAGACTCTTGGTGTACTCGAGGGCCGCGGTGCCAGCGGTGGCCTCGCTTTGACCGCCCCGGACCAGCGGCGAGACGCGTTCGAGCGTGGTGTTGAGGCGCAGTCCCTCGGCCACGCTCCAGCCGTTGCGCAAGCCCGTCGCGGCCTCGGCCTCGCGGCCCGTGAGGGCGCTCTTCATGCGGTATTCGTTGAAGAGTTTGCCGTCCTTCATGTAGTCGGTGTCCACGCCGACGACGGTGGTGTTCTGCTGCTGCACCGAGTTCAACTCGAACGGGCTGCCGACGGAGGAAATGAATTCGTGGCGCGCGTAAATTTTCGTTTTCGCGTTGACCTGATAATCCCCGCCGAGCGCCAGCATCCGCCGTTCGGTGCGGCG
>JAYVOY010000027.1:0-2851 GCA_043757645.1 Verrucomicrobiota bacterium | reverse complement strand
GAACCCGTGCTGCAAGCGGCGGAAGAGGCCCACCAGCACGGCGTCACCGCGGTCGGTCTCGTGGCCGCGTGGAAGGGGCTGAACGAGGGGCCGATGCTCGATGAAGTGTGCGACCGGATCAGCGAACTCGCGAAGTCCGGCAAGACGCGGCCGGACGCGTCGCTGGGAATCATCAAGAGCCAGAAGGTCGCTGATCGCTTGAAGGAAGCGGGCCTCGAATGCTACGGGCACAACCTCGAAAGCTCGCGCGCGTTCTTCCCGAAACATTGCAGCACGCACACGTACGAGGACCGCGTCGAGACGATCGGCTATTTGAAAAAGGCGGGGCTGAAGATTTGCTCGGGTGGCATCATCGGCATGGGCGAGACGCGCGAGGATCGCTGCGAGCTGGCGCTGGCGCTGCGCGAACTCGGCGCGAATGTCGTGCCGATCAACATTCTCAATGCGATTCCGGGGACGCCGTTCGCCGAGAATCCAAAGCTGCCGCCGCTGGAAATTCTCAAGACCATCGCGTGCTTCCGTTTTATTCTGCCGCGACAGGAAATCATGATCGCCGGCGGGCGCACGGTGAATTTGCGCGATTTGCAGAGCATGATTTTCACCGCGGGCGCGAGTGCGCTGATGGTGGGCAATTATCTCACCACGTTGAATCAGTCGGTCGAGAAAGACCTGCAAATGCTGAAGGATCTCGGCTTGGATCCGAATTGGGACAGCCACGATTTTCGCGATCAGGAAGCGCCTGGGTACGAGTGCGCCACCGCCGCTGCCGCGGCCCCCGAGTTGGTTCCCGCGTGAATTCCGCCTGTGTGGCGGAGCAGGGCACCGCCGCGGATTCCCCACCGTTCGCCCGCTTGCTTCCCCAGCCCGCCCCCCGAATCGGAGTTTCCAGCCCAAACTATTTGACCCACGGGAAAGCAGTGGTACTTTCGTCGGGGTTCCAAAGAGGAATTCCTGAAAAACTAAAACCACACCTAGCCGTACCATCGTATGATCACTCGTTGTCTGAAAAATCTCCGCGCCCCACTACTTGGAATTGCCATGGCGATTTCCGCTTTTGGGCTTTCCACTCAGTCCGCCCACGCCGTCGCCGCCCAAGGCTGCGTCAAAATCAATGGCGTCCTCACCCCCGGTGTGCGGGTCGATGTCTTCGACAATAACACCTGCACGCTGCTCACCACGGGCTACACGTTTGGTGCCGGCGGTGATTTTGTCATTCGGGACGCGACGGGTTTTGCGAATAACCAGAATGTGTATTTGATGCTTACCACGCCGGACGGGTGCATCGAAATCGTGGACAACACCACGGTGCGTTGCAGCATCGTGACGGACCCGAATGATCCGCGTTTCTGCTGGATCGCGCTGTGTACGGACATTCTCGGCAACCCCGTGCAATGCACCACGGGCGTCACCCGCGTGGTGCTCCAGTATCTGGGCACCTCATCGCAGGTAGTGACCGCGTGGGGGACCAGCGCGAGCAAGACCCCGAAGCCCTCGACCAAGCCGGCGAAACCCTCGACCAAGAACACGCCGCCGACGGGCACCGTCTCGGCGACGCCGTTGTTCGCCAGCACCCTGGCGCCTTGCAGCACCTTCTCCGTCATCATTCCCAACGTGACGCACACCAAGGGCAGCAAGTCCGTGTGGAAGCTCGGCAGCAAGGCCAACACCCACAACAGCTACATTGTCAATGGGGGCAGCAAGTCTCTCAAACCCAGCAGCAAGAAAACTAAGCACAGCAACTTCGGCATTGTGACGGTCTTCGTTGGCAACAATGTCAACACGCGCATTGATCTGAGCTGCGCCAGCGGCATCGCGGTCGGCCAGATTTACGGCATGTTCCGCGTCATCCGCCTCGAAGACGCCGATGGGAATCGCATCTGCCCCGGCACCAAGCCCAGCAATTGCACAACCGGCACCAGCCCGAATGTCATCACGTTCAAATACACGGGCGGCAACTGCGCCACGGCGTACAACTCGCAGACGCGCGGCACGAGCTACAACTGCGCGGATTCAGCCGTGGCCTGCACCGGCCCCGTCAAGGTCGTCTTCTCCCGGACGCCCTCCCTCAGCCAGAAGTTCTTCTGGGTCACCGTTCCGGTCGGGCAGAGCTTCAGCGTGCGCACCCCGGCGAATTGCTCGAACCTCGGGCCGGCGCTTTACGCGTTCATCTTCAACGGCGCGACGCAGATCGAGTGCGTGCGGATTGACACGTCGTGCGCGGCACCGCTGATCCGCGGCGAGACCTTCGGTGGTTTGCAGTTGGTCGATTACGCGAAGTAATCGCGGCGACCTTCAGTCTGTTTCGGAGCGGGCGGTCGAGAGACCGCCCGCTTTTTTTTGGGGGGGGGATTCCGCGAGGCCGGCTGGATTTCAACGCGGAGAGCGCCGCGAATTGCCGGCTCTGCGGTGGAGCAATATTTTCAGGAGACCGTGAAGGTTCGAGCGGGCGCGGCGATGTCCCAAACACGAACACGCGCGCTTTTTTTGTCCCAAAATTTGACCCTCCGGCGAAGCGTGGTAATTTTGTCCAGTCCTAAAGGAGGGCTTCGGGAATTACCCCGGCAAACCGCATCACACACCTATGAAACTGTCTCGTTGTCTGAAAAAACTCCACGCCCCGTTGCTCGGGGTCGCCTTCGGCATCGCCGCTTTCGGCCTCTCCACCCAGTCGGCCAAGGCCGTTGCCGCGCAGGGTTGCGTGAAAGTGAACGGCGTCCTCACACCCGGCGTGAAGGTCGATTTCTTCGATAACTCCACCTGCACGGTGCTCGCCTCGACCTTCACGTTTGGCGCCGGCGGCGATTTCATCCTCAAGGACGCGACCGCGTTCGCGAACAACCAGAACGTTTAC
>JAYVOY010000026.1:0-2859 GCA_043757645.1 Verrucomicrobiota bacterium | reverse complement strand
CCACCCGACTCTCTCCCCTGCCCTTCACCACTTCCCCAATCATCCACGCCGCGTGTTTTTCCGCGCGGATGGCCTTGAGCACCGCGTCCGCCCGGTCTGCGGTGACGACCACGATCATGCCGATGCCCATGTTGAAAACCTGATACAACTCTTCCTCGGGCACGCCGCCCTTGGCCGCGAGCATTTGGAAAATCGGCGGCATTTCCCACGAGCCTTTGCGGATCACCACATCGCACTTCGCCGGCAGCACGCGCGGGATGTTGTCGATGAAGCCGCCGCCCGTGATGTGCGCGAGCGCCTTCACCACGCGCCCCTCACCGCGCGCGCCGGCCTTTGCGTTAAAGCGTTTCAACAGGCGCTGCACGAGCATTCCGTAGCTCACGTGAACCTTCAGCAACTCGTCGCCAATCGTGTTGCCCAACTCCGCCACGCGGCTCGTCGGCTTGAGTTTCAGTTGCTCGAAAAAAATCTTCCGCGCGAGCGAGTAGCCGTTCGTGTGCAATCCGCTCGACGCGATCCCAATCACCACATCGCCCGCCTTCACCGTTTTCTGCCCGTCGAGCATCCGCGATTTCTCGACCACGCCGACGACCGTGCCGCTCACGTCGTATTCCCCCGGTTGATAAAACCCCGGCATCTGCGCCGTCTCGCCGCCGATGAGCGCGCAATGGTTTTCCGCGCACGCCTGCGCGAAACCCTTGAGAATCGCGGTGAAAACGTGCGGCTCCAATTTTCCCGTGCCGAGATAATCGAGGAAAAACAGCGGCTCCGCGCCGAGCACCGCGATGTCGTTCACGCAGTGGTTCACCAAGTCCTGGCCAATCGTGTCGTGCCGATCCATCGCGAAGGCGAGCTTCAGTTTCGTGCCCACGCCATCGACCGACGACACGAGCACCGGCTGCTGATACTTCTTCACATCGAGCGCGAAGAGACCACCAAAGCCGCCCACTTTGCCGAGCACCTCGCGGCGATGCGTCGAGGCGAGCAGTTGCGGCAACGTGGCCTTGACCTTGTTGCCCAGATCGATGTCAACACCGGCGGCGGCGTACGCTTTTTGTTTCATGTTTGAAAATGTGCTGCGTGTGGATTGCGAAAATTTCGGGGGAAATCCAGCGGTCACGAACCCGCGGGCGCTTCCGTCAAACGAGCCCGCCGCGTCGCGCCCGCGCCTACAAGAGCCGCGGTTGCAGACTCTCCTTCGTGAGCCCTTCGCCGAGGCTCTCGGTGCGGGCGCGTCGGCGTTCCATGATGTTCTTCTCGAGCTTCAAGTCGTATTTCACCGGATAAACGCCGTCGTAACACGCCATGCAAAACGAGTCCCGCGGCAGTTCCGTCGCGGCGACCATGCCGTCCTGCGACAGGTAATGCAGCGAATCGGCGTTGAGGTACGTGCGGATGTTGTCGAGCGAATAGTTCGCCGCCATCAGCTTGCTGCGGTCGGGAAAGTCGATGCCATAGACGCACGGGTTCATGTGCGGCGGGCAGCTCACGAGCACGTGAACTTCCTTCGCGCCCGCCTCCTTCAAACTGTTCACGCGCGTCTTGCACGTGGTGCCGCGCACGATCGAGTCATCCACGATGATCACGCGTTTGCCGCGCACCAGCTCGCCGATCAAATTCAATTTCACCCGCACCGCAAAATCACGAATGAGTTGCGACGGCTGGAGAAAACTGCGCCCGACGTAATGATTCCGCACGAACGCCATTTCGTAGGGAATGCCCGATTCCATCGAGTAGCCGAGCGCCGCGCAATTCCCGCTGTCGGGCACGGGCACCACGATGTCCGCCGCAATCGGATATTCGCGCGCGAGTTGGCGGCCCATTTCCACGCGCACTTTGTACACGTTGCGGTTGTTGATCGTGCTGTCGGGCCGCGCGAAATAGACGTACTCGAAAATGCAAAACGCCCGGCGCTCGTGCTCGGGAAACGCCTGGATGCTCCGCAGTCCATCCTTGTTGATGATCACGATTTCGCCCGGCTCGACGTCGCGGACGAACTTCGCGTGAATCAAATCCAGCGCGCACGTCTCGCTCGACAACACCCACGCGCCATCCACCTGCCCGAGGCACAGCGGGCGGAAACCGTGCGGATCCCGCACGCCGATCATTTCCTGCTCGGTCATTATCACCAATGAATACGCGCCTTCGATGCGCCGGATGCTCTGGAGCAAACTGCTCTCGCCGTCGCGCGCCGGCTGCGCCATCAGGTGCAAAATGATCTCGCTGTCCACCGTGGTTTGGAAAATCGAACCGCGCGCCTCGAGTTCATCCCGCAATTCCGCCGCGTTCGTCAGGTTGCCGTTGTGCGCGATGGCGATTTGCCCGCGCGCGCAATCGACCGTGAGCGGCTGCGCGTTGCGAATGTGCGACGAACCGGTGGTCGAATAGCGCGTGTGCCCGACCGCGTTTTTGCCCACAAGCTCGTGCAAGACCTCGCCCGTGAAAATCTGCGGCACCAAACCCATCCCGCGGAAAATGCGGAACTGCACGCCGTCGGACGTGACAATGCCCGCGCTCTCCTGCCCGCGGTGTTGCAGCGCGTAGAGGCCGTAGTAGGTCAGCTCGGCGGCGTTGGGGTGGCCGTAAATTCCGAAGACTCCGCAGTAGTGTTTGGGATGATTTGGCATTGCGCGCGCCGGGGGATGCAACAAGGAACACCAGCCGTCCGCAAGCCTCAAGTCAGCCGCGGGCGCGCCGTGATCGCACCTCACCTTTTTGCGACGCGGGGGATGCGCAACGCCGCTCCAAACGGGGCTTAAACGGATCCATGCAGTAGGAGCGCCGCCGTCTCGGCGGCTCACACCGTCCAAACGGGGCTAATGCCAGCCCTGGCCGTTGCGTAAAAATCTCACTGCAAGG
>JAYVOY010000025.1:0-2860 GCA_043757645.1 Verrucomicrobiota bacterium | reverse complement strand
GAGTTCAGGATGCAGGTGCATCCCGCCTCATGTACACATTGTATTTACAATGTACATACAAATCTTTTGGGGGAAATTTAAGTGCGTCTGCCCTGGCGCGAATACGGGACGGCGGGACGGGGAGCCGCGTGAAACGCGGCGCTCCGGGTACGGAGTCCCGCCTTCAGGCGGCGGGATGTCCGCGTTGGCGGGATGCGGGCGAGTTTCCAGCGCTTCAGCCGTGGTGAACGTCCCGCCGGCTGAAGCCGGGACTCCGTACCTTCAGGCGGCGGGATGTCCGCGTTGGCGGGATGCGGGCAAGTTTCCAGCGCTTCAGCCGTGGTGAACGTCCCGCCGGCTGAAGCCGGGACTCCGTACCTTTGGGTGGCGGAGACGGATGTGAGCCGGGCGGACAGACCGGTGCTATATTGCGGCCACGCGGCGAGGTTTGCTCTGGCATTTCGCCACCGCGCCGGGGATAAGGCTGGCTTCTCTCCGCGGTTTTGGAGGGACTCCTGGGAACGCGGCGGAAGAATTGGCGAAGACTTTTTACGACATGTTGCACGACAAGGTAGTTCGACTTGTGCTGGCGATGCTGTGGCTGGCCGCGGGCGCGGTGGGCGCGCAGACGCGGTTGCCGGCGGGGTTCGTGGAGGAACAATTATTGCGGCCCGGCGAGCTCGCGCCGCCGACGAGCATGGCGTTCGCGCCGGATGGGCGGCTGTTCATTTGCGAGCAGGCGGGGCGCGTGCGGCTGTTCAAGAATGGCGTGTTGTTGCCGACGCCGTTTTTGTCGGTGGACACGATTGGGTTTCAGGAGCGCGGATTGACGGGGATCACGTTTGATCCGGACTTCGCGAACAACAGTTGGGTGTACGTTTATTACACGGCGAGCACGCCGGCGTTTCACAATCGCGTGAGCCGCTTCACCGCGAGTGGCGATGTCGCGCTGCCGGGCAGCGAGGTGGTGTTGCAGGATTTCCCCACGCTCGGCGACTCGGCGCAGCACAACGCGGGCGCGCTGCATTTCGGGCCGGATGGGAAACTCTACGTCGCCATTGGCGACAACCTGCGCTCCACGAATTCGATGTCGATGGGCACGGTGCTCGGGAAAATCGTGCGTCTCAATGCGGACGGCTCGATTCCGCAGGACAATCCGTTTTACGCGACGGCGGCGGAGCAGAACCGCGCGATCTACGCGCTCGGGCTGCGCAATCCGTTCACGTTCGCGTTTCAGCCGGGCACGGGTTTGATGTTCATCAACGACGTCGGCCTCGGAACGTGGGAGGAGATCAATCTCGGCCGGCCTGGCGCGAACTACGGCTGGCCGCGCTGGGAGGGGCCGTCGCCGGATTACGACCGCGCGTACACGACGCCGTTCTACGCGTATCTGCATCCGACCACCGACCCGATCAGCAGCTCGATCACCGGCGGAAGTTTTTACAATCCGCCGACGCCGCAATTTCCGGCGGAATGGGTGGGGCAATATTTCTTCATGGATGGTTCGAGGCAGTGGATTCACACGCTCGATCCGGCGACGAAGGCGGTGCGTGATTTCGCGCCGGTGATTGGCAATGCGCCCGCGTTGATCCCGATTTATCTCACGGTCGGGCCGGACGGCAGCCTCTACTATCTCACGCACGGGAATCAGTCGTTGTTCCGCATTTCCTACACGGGCGTGGCCGCGCCGCGCGTGGCGGAGCAACCGCAGGCGGCGCTGGCGTCGGTGGGCTTTCCCGCGGATTTCGCGGTGGCGGCGTACGGCACCGGCACGCTCACGTATGAATGGCAGCGGCAGGGCGTCGGCGACGGGGCGTTCACGACCATCGCGGGCGCGACGAATGACACGCTGCGATGGGCCGCGGCGGCGCTGGCGGATCACGGCGCGCAGTTCCGCTGCGTGATCCGCAACGCGGCGGGCGAGGCAACGAGCGACGCGGCGGGGTTGTCGGTCACGACGGAATTACCGCCGTCGATCAACCTCCTCGCGCCGCTGGCGGGCGCGACGTTTCGCGCGGGGGAGCAAATCAATTTCGCGGCGACGATTGTCGATGGTGTCGGCGCGCCGCTGCCGGCGGCGGCGGTTTCCTGGCGCGTGGTGTTTCATCATCACGAACACACGCATCCGTTTCTGGAAAACATTCCGGGCGTCACGTCGGGTTCGTTCACGATTCCCAAACTCGCCGATCCGAGTGACGACGTTTGGTATCGCGTGCAGGTGACGGCGACCCATGTTTCCGGGCTTAAGAGCACGGTGCAGCGGGACATTCTGCCGGTGAAATCCGTGGTGACGCTCGCGACCGATCCGCCGGGATTGCTCGTGTCGCTGGATGGCGCGCCGGTGCCGACGCCGAACACGTTCACGGGCGTGGTGGACGTGGTGCGCTCGGTGAGTGTCGAGCCGCAATTGGTTGGCGGCGTGCCGTATGAATTTGTCTCGTGGTCGGATGGCGGCGCGGCGGCGCACGATTTCGACACGCCGGAATTCAGCCCGACGCTGACGGCGGTGTTGCGACCCGCGGTGGCGTTGCGCGATGACGCCGCGTTTGTGTCGCAGACGTTCCAGACCTTCAACGCCGCGGGCCAGCGTTACGCGGTGGGCATCGTGATGAAAAATTCGGGCACGACGACGTGGACTCCGGACGGCGGTTGGGCGCTGGCGCCGGCGGATGCGGCGACCGCGGGCGCGTGGGGCGTGGCCAGCGTGCCGGTGCCCGCGGAGATTCCGCCGGGCGGGCAGGCGGTGTTCAACTTCACGGTGGTCGCGCCGTTGACGGGGGGGTCGTATCCGATGCAGTGGAGCGTGCAGCGCGGCGGGGGCGCGTTTGGCCAGGCGTCGGCGCGCGTGAATGTCACGGTGGGTTTGGTGCCGAGCGCGGCG
>JAYVOY010000024.1:0-2860 GCA_043757645.1 Verrucomicrobiota bacterium | reverse complement strand
CGCCAAGAATTTCCATCCCCCTCTGCGCCCTCTGCGCCTCTGCGCGAGCGTCCTGGCGGCTTCAACCCGAGCTGCTGGACTCGCGCAGAGGCGCAGAGGACGCAGAGGGAAAAAGGGATTTTCGCGGGGCCGCGCGCGGGGCGCGGCGTGAGCGTCCGTTCCGGGCATTTCCATTTCGGAGTTCGCACCTGATTCTCCGCCCGACTTTCGCAGGCGCCACCCGCACGTTTCACCCCGCGATCCCCGCCTCACCCGCCGCCAATTTCATCTTCTGCGGGTCGAGTCCCTGCCGCACGCACCAGTCGCGATACGCGAGCGGCGAGATTTCGCTCGGCTTGATTTCACTGCGCCCGCCCCAAAACACATTCGTGTAACTCACCGGCATTCCCGCCTCCGCCAAGTGCTGATCGATCGCCGCCTTGTGCGCGAGCACCAGCGTTTTGTCCGTGCCGTGCGCGACGCCCATCACGTTCACGTTGCGGAACTCCGGCCCGCCCTCGCGCCAATACGCGTGCGTCATGATGTAATGCCGCGCCACCTCGACGCCCGCCTCAATCTCGCGCCCCGCCGGCACCGCCCAATGAAACAGCGCGTTAAAGCGCGTCACCCGCTCGCCCGTTGCCGACGGCTTCACGTGTTCGAGAAACGTCGAGAATCTCCCGATGATTTTCCGCTTATCGAAATCCGCCGCAACCTCGAGAAACGTTTCCAACGGCACCAGCGCCTCCGCCGCCCGCGCCGCCCACAAATTCTCACCCAACTCTTCCGGCGCGAACTCCCGCTTCAGCGCGCTGAGAATGCGCCACTCCAGTTCGTTCAGCGTCGCCATCGCCACCGGCGTCGGCTCGCCCGGCACCTCCGCGCGCGCGCCCGGTTCCATCCCCTTGCGCCGCACGTGCCCCACGCCCAGCGCGAATAATCGTTTCGCCGGCATCAACCGAAAATGCAGCCCGCCCACTTTCCCGAGCAAAAACTCCGCGTGCCGCGGCATCGAAAAACCCTGCGGCACCTTCAGCGTCGTCCACAATTTGTACTGCGACCCCGGCGTCGCCGCGTCCGTCGAGCGCGTCACCACATGGCCGGAGAACGGGTCCTGCTGAAACATGAAATCAAACGCCGCCTCCAGCCTCGCCTGCGGCACCTCCCACGCCACGAGCGCGCCCTGCGCGAGATTCGTCGCCAGCAGCGTCTGCCGCACCCGCCGGATCGTCCCCGCCCGCAGCATCGCCTGAATGCGCTCCGTCACCACCGCCTGCGCGACGCCCGACTGCCGCGCGATCTCGCGCAGCGGATTGCCTTGAAACCCCGGCACTTTGTCCTCCGACACCGCGAGGATTTGCGCGTTGATCGGGTCCGTCACTTCCACCGGCACAGTCGTTGAATTCATTGCCCCGATGGTTACGGCAACCCGCCGCAACTGTTAAACAAATTCCGTGGCGCCGAACGCGAACAGGCGCGGCTTGCCACTGCTCCCTTCACTGCCAGGCCGACTCCCCCTCCTCCTGCGGAGAGAGGCAAGTTATGACCAAACTTGCGGGCTGCGTCAGAAGCCGACTCCCTCTCCGTCACCAACGCTTACGACTCCCTACTTCGGCGTTCCAACCTCGCCGCCCTTCATAACTCATACTTTCACCCACGACCCCTCCAGCCATCTCTCGACCGTCTCCTCCGGCCCGGCGACCGCGACGTATTCTTACGTTGCCAACTCCCCATGGGTCAGCCAGATTGCCCTCACCCAAAACGGCCAGCCGCGCATGACGACCACCAAGCAATACGACGCGTTAAACCGCCTGACCGCCATCGCTTCCGGAGCGCCGAGCACCGGCTCGGCGTTCTCCTCCTTCTCCTACGAGTATAACGCCGCCAACCAACGCACCCGCCGCACCGATGGCGACGGCTCCTACTGGGTCTATCAATACGACACTCTCGGCCAAGTAACTTCAGGCAAACACTACTGGGCCGCTGGCACGCCCGTCGCCGGGCAGCCTCCCTTTTGTAGGAGACGAGGTAACGAGACTCTAACTTTTCCCCGCCGGAGGTTAGAGTCTCCTCACGTCGGCTCCTACAAGACAGGCGGCAACGCCGACGGCTCCTACTGGGTCTATCAATACGACACTCTCGGCCAGGTAACTTCAGGCAAACACTACTGGGCCGATGGCACGCCCGTCGCCGGCCCGCCTCCCTTTTGTAGGAGACGAGGTAACGAGACCCTAACTTTTCCCCGCCGGAGGTTAGAGCCGGAGGTTAGAGCCTCCTCACGTCGGCTCCTACAAGACAGGCGGGTTCACGGGACGAGCCAGTGTGCGGTCCACGCGGCGCCGGTCCAGTCGAAGCGCGCGCGGCGGGTGCCTTGCGGGTGGAGGCGGAGCCATTCCAGGCGCGTGATCGTGGTGACGACGACGGCGAAATTGGCCCAGCCGATTTCGGTTTCAGCGAGGGTGGGTTCGCGGTGTGGCCACGCGGCGGGGGGCGCGGTGAGGGGCGTGCCGGGCGGGAGGGGGGTGCAGTAGTTGACGCGGTTGGCAAGGGGCGTGGCGTCCCAGGCGGCGCGGGTGAGGTCGTCGGTTGGCGCGCGGGCGGCGATGCCTTCGGCGCGGATTTGGATTTGCGCGGCGGGATCGTGGAAGAGCCACGCGACGGCGGGATGGTTTTCGATTTCGCGCAGTTTTGGGGAACGGGCGTCGGTGTGGAAAATCAGGTGGCGGCGGGCGAAATCGGCGTGCCGCAAAACGACGGTGCGGGCGGCGGGTTGGGTGCCGGCGAGGGTGACGAAGGCGGCGGTGCGCAACGGGTCGCTGGGATTGGCGGGGGCGGCGGCGAGGGCGTGGTGGATTTGTTGCCGCAGTGCGGCGAGGTCGGT
>JAYVOY010000023.1:0-2864 GCA_043757645.1 Verrucomicrobiota bacterium | reverse complement strand
CAACGCTGGGTGGGGCGGGCCACCGCGCGGGAGTCCCGGAGGGACGAAAGAACCCAGCCACCACTGCCCGCCGTTTTTTCTGCCGTCCCTGCGGGACTCGCTCCATCCGCCCCGGCCCGCCCAGCGTTGAAACGCTGGGCTATTAGCGGTCGTACCTGCGGGACTTCAGCCCCGCCGCGCCACCGCGAATTCCCGAAAGGCATTATCATTAGCACCCGGCTTCAGCCGGGTGTCTCAACGGCAAGGTCCACTCAACCGCTTCAGCGGTTTTTCGCGTCCGGGAAACCGCTGAAGCGGTTGAGAAGGTTCGTGGACCGCGGACACCCGGCTGAAGCCGGGTGCTAATGAGAGGAAACCCGCGCGGTGAAAAATTGCGATTCACCCACACTGCCGAAAGCCCGCTCACCCCGTCTTTTTTCGGAGGGCGCAAACCTCCTTCCAAACCGTCCGAGAAAAACCTCAGTAGTAATTATTCCCGTTGGCGAAGCGTACCGTTTGAAGCTGCACTTGGCTGATTCCGTGTCGCTCCACATGACCGTCTCCGAACAGGAGGTTGACCGAATCCATTTGGCTGTTCCAAGGATGACCCTCGGTCGTGGTGGTGTTGGTGCTGGCGCAGCGGTCCGAAAGAATCGGCAGCTTGCTGGCGTTCGGATCGTCCATCCGGTCGGGCCAGAAATCGCTGATGCGATTTGGATCAATGTTCTCTGGGCTTTTATTGGCCCCGTTCATGTGCGGAATCCACCAATTGTGTCCCTCTAAAATTGCGAAGTAAGTCCATGCGGTGATTTGCGAATAATAGGTGCTCAGGTCGGTGGTGCTCTGGAGGCCATGGCCCAAGTTTGCCTGACACCATGCGTCAACTTGGGCCATCTTGGCTGGCTTCACAGGGCAGAACCACATCGGGATGGTCATTCCGTAAGAAGACATGACGGGCACCGTGTTCGTCGAGACGTCCCAAGTGTTGTTCCCGGTGCCCGGAATGATACTCCACGCCGGAAAATCCCCGTTGGAATCAGCGGCGTAGGTCATGACGGCCACGCCCCACTGTTTGTAATTGGAGGTGCAAAGCGTGACCTTGGCTTTGAACTTGGAGCGGGCGAGGGCGGGCAAGAGCATCGAGGCGAGGATGCCGATGATCGCGATGACCACGAGGAGTTCGATGAGCGTGAAGGCCAGCAGGGTGTTTCGCGGGGCGGAACTGGTTTCGCTGGCCGAAGAATTTTGTGAGGCGCGCATAAATGGAGTGAGAGTTCCATTGCCTGACGTGCGCGGGCGCAGGGTGATTCGTTTGGGAATCGGATCGCTTGATTTCGGGGCGAGCGCCCGGCGCGACCCGATCCGCGTGCGGAATTCTAATCGAGGAGTGGGTCGCGCGAAGGAGGCGAAGGGAGCGAAGAAAAATCGGCGTGTCCGCCGTTCCTTCGCTCGCTTCGCCTCCTTCGTGCGACCCATTTTCCCGCCCGCGTCGCGGGGTGCCCGAGGGCGTTGGCGGCGGACGCGATTGACTTTCGACTGGCGGTCGGGGGCGGCCCTGTTTGAATCGCGCGCATGAAAAATCCGATCATCGTGGCCTTGGATGTGGCCCGGCCCGAGCAAGCGCTCGCGCTGGCGGCGCAGGTCGCGCCGGCCGTGGGGGCGTTCAAAATCGGGAAGGAATTGTTCGTCAGCGCGGGACCGGACATCGTGCGAAAAATTCGCGCGACGGGCGCGGCGGTGTTTCTCGATCTGAAGTTTCACGACATCCCCAACACCGTGGCCAAGGCCGTCGAGGCCGCCGTGCAGCTCGATGTGCAGATGTTGACGATCCACGCCAGCGGCGGCGCGACGATGATGCGTGCGGCCGAGGACGCCGCGCAGCAGGCCGCGCGCGCGGCGGGACGGCCCGCGCCGTTGGTGCTCGGCGTGACGGTGTTGACGAGCCTCGACGCGCACGATCTCGCCGAGGTCGGGATTGCCGGGGACGTGACCGGACAGGTCGAGCGGCTGGCGGCGCTGGCGGCGAAGGCGGGGCTGCGGGGGCTGGTGTGTTCGCCGTTGGAAATTGTCGCGTTGCGGAAGCTGCTGCCGGCGGCGATGCAATTGGTCACGCCGGGTATTCGGCCCGCCGAGGGGGGCAAACCGGACGATCAAAAGCGCACGCTGACGCCGCGCGAGGCGCTGGCGGCGGGGGCAAGCTGGCTGGTGATTGGGCGGCCGATTTACGCGGCGGAAAATCCGCGCGCGGCGGCGGAGAAAATTTTGGCGAGCTTGTGAAATGGGTGGAGGTGAAGGGTGGCGGGAGCGTCGTCTGTGCGCTGGGTTCATTGGGCGGATTATTTCAACGCAGAGGCGCGGAGAGCGCGGAGGAACGCTGAGGGGGAACTGGCGTTTGGAGTTCCGCCGTTAGCCGTAACGATGCCGTAGGAGCGCCGCCGTCTCGGCGGCTCACACCGTCCGAAGGAGGCGAAGGCGGGCGTTTTCCGCAGTTCAAAATGTTCCCGGAATGGGGAACCAAAAGAGGCAGTGTCATTGCCCCTGCGGACTTCCCACGCCCGGAGCCGCCGAGACGGCGGCGGTCCGCCCATTGCATTGTTACGGTTTAGGCGGCGGAGCGTTTGCAGGTCGGGAGGCCTTGGGATTTCGCCAGTGCGCGGCGAGCGCGGACGCCTGAAGGCGGAACTCCAAACTGGGGCGGAGGTGGCGCTTCATTCCCTGGGCCGAACGTTGCAAGGATTGCGTTCAGATTTTGGGTTCGCTAGTTTCGCCGCGATGAATCCACCGGGTTCCCCCGCGCTGCGAGCGGTGTTGCTGCTGTTTCTCCTCGCCGCGCTACCCGCGTGCCGCGCGGAGAATCAGGAGGTCGCCACGCTGCGGAAGAAAGC
>JAYVOY010000022.1:0-2867 GCA_043757645.1 Verrucomicrobiota bacterium | reverse complement strand
AGCCGGTGAAACTCGGCCGCTTCGAGGCCGAGAAACTCGTGGACCTCGCGAACCACGACTACCATCTCGAACCCAACGTGACCTTCACGCCCGACGGCAAATGGATCGTCTTCCGCGCCAACCTTCACGGCGCGCCGCACGTTTATGCCGTGGAAGTGGCGAAGGCGAAATGAGTGCCGTTGGAATCCTTCGGTCAAGCCGCCAACTGAATCAGGAAAGCAGGAAGGCAGGAAATGCAGCCCTCCGAATTCCTGCCTTCCTGCTTTCCTGATGGCATTCACCACCGCGACTCCCCATCCGCCATCAATCAAAGCGATGCCGGTGCCCTGACCGCCGCGTCCATGCTGAAGCACCCACATTTCTCCGCGTCGAAGGCGCGGTTCGATAAACCAGAAACATCTCCATGAAACCATTTGCTCCCGTCTCTGCTTGGTTGCTTTCTTTCGCACTCGCCACCGCGTTCACCGGCGCGCTCACCGCCGCCGAGTTGCCCAAGGAAATTCCCCTGTGGCCCAAAGGCGCGCCCGGTTCCGAGGGCAAGACCGACGCGGAATTGCAGGTCAAAAATGCGGCCGGCGAAATCAGCAGCATTTACCGCGTTCACAATCCCAGCCTCACGCCGTATCTGCCCGCCAAGGACAAGGCCACGGGTGCGGCGGTGCTCGTCATCCCCGGCGGCGGACACCGCGTGCTCGCCATCGGCCACGAGGGCTACAACGTCGCCGAATGGCTGCGCGACCACGGCATCGCCGCGTTCATCCTCAAGCACCGCCTCGCGCGCGAGACCAACTCCACCTACACCATCGAGGGCCACGCGCTCGCGGACACGCAGCGCGCGCTGCGCTTGATCCACAGCCGCGCCGCCGAGTGGGGCGTCGATCCCGCGCGCCTCGGCGTGATGGGATTTTCCGCGGGCGGCGAACTCGCATCGCTCGCGAGCCTGCGCTTCGACGCGCCGACCGACGCGCAGGATGACCTCGACAAACAGCCCGCCAAACCGGCCTTCCAAGCGCTGATTTATCCCGGCCGCTCCGGCGACATCGTGCCGCGCAAAGATTCGCCGCCCGGGTTTCTCTGCGCGGGCTACGGCGACCGGCAGGATATTTCCGAGGGCTTGGCGGAAGTTTATCTGCGCTTCAAACGCGCGGGCGTGCCGGCGGAACTCCACCTGTATTCCAGCGCCGGCCACGGCTTCGGCCAACGCGCGACCAACAAAGGCCCGCACGCGATGTGGCTCGACCGCTTCCGCGAATGGCTCGACGGCCGCGGCCTCCTCACGCCGAAAATTCCGTGAGCCGCAGAGACCGCCGCCGCGCCTGCGAGTTCCAGCGGCGTCTCGCCGCCAAGCCCCCAAGGCACCGGGACGGTGTTTTCACTCGCAGCCGGGACGGACTGCGCTACGTAAAAAATGGAAAACGCTCTAAACCGGAACCCTGCAATTGAGCCACGGATGAAACACGGATGGCCGAGACGTGGGTCACGAGCTTTGGTTCCAAGGCGGGCACACGATTCGGTGAGTGGTCCAGTCAGCGAAGAACCGAACGCACGGACTCCTCTGTCTGTGTTCCATCCGGGTTTCATCCGTGGCTAAAGAATAGTTCCGGCTTAGTGCATCTCCACGGCGCAGGAGCCGATGCCCTTGCGGTAGTAATTGAACTGCACGTTCGGATGATCGGCGAGCAGGGACATCGGGACGGCGGCGTCGGCGAGGCGCTGGGAAATCATGAACGCGGTGAGGCGTTGGCCGAAGGGGTTGTCGTGCCTGCCGGCGTGCCAGATCGAGACTTTCTCAGCCTGCCACGTTTCGCGCGGGCCGACGGTGATGGCCTGCGTGGGCACGAGGGTCACGTTGCCGCCGCCGGAGGTGCGGGCGTTTTGCGCGATGGTCACGGGGTGCAAATCCACGACGCGCGTGGCGAGCTTGCGATACTCGGCGGGCGACGGCGGAGCGTCCTTGTATTTGCCTTTGCGCTTGAGGGGATCGTTGAAGGCCCAGTGTTTGATGTCGCCCTGGCCGCCCTGCATGACGAGGCAACGCACGCCGGCGTCCCACGTGGCGCGGTAGGCGCGCGTGTCGGCCTTGGGAAAATGGAGGTTCGCGTCGGGCATCACGAGTTTGCGGTCGAGGCGGTTGAAGCACATTTCGCGGTCGCATTTCTCGAACGAGAGCGGGTGCGTGACGCTGGCCTCCTGACCGTCGATGACCCATTCGTCCATGCCCCAGAAGTGCGCGTCGTGCAGTTTGAGGCCGGTTTCATTGACGATTCTGGCGACGAGCGGGAGTTGCTCGGTGGGGCCGATGGGGCCGCAGAGGCCGGTGGGATTGTCGGGCGTGGCTTGTTTCCACGCGTGGATGTACTCGAGCGCCTCGGCGAGATAAAATTCCTCGAGGGTGTCGTGGATGACCACCTTGAAGCCGGGGCGCGAAAGTTTGAGCAACTGCTCGGGCGTCAGGCGCGCGGCGGCTTCAATGAGGTCGGTGTCGAGGGTGGTGTAGTCCCACCAATCGGGGGCGAGGCAACTGAGTTTGCGTGGCATAGAAAAATGGTTTGTTGGGTGGCGCGCATTGATGGCGGGAAATGGGGGGGCTGTCCATCTTCGGCTGCGAATCGCAGTCGCGTTGTGTGTTTCCAAAAACTGCGGGTGAACGGCGGATACGCGCGCACGAGTTCGCGAGGCGTGGCTTGTCGGGCCGAAGTTTCTTTAACGCGGAGACGCAGAGAACGCAGAGCGCCGCGGCGATTTTATCCCGAACTCCGAAGCAGCGATTGCGCGCCGCGCAGCGGCGCGGGGAGCGCACGCCGCTGGCGTGTAGTTTTCGGCGGCTCGCCGAAAACCTCGTTCCACTCACTTTTCTGCGCGGAGAA
>JAYVOY010000021.1:0-2870 GCA_043757645.1 Verrucomicrobiota bacterium | reverse complement strand
CCAGTTTTTCCACGGCGTCCGTGATCGTGTTGACCTCCGTGGTCGCGGCCAAATCCGCGGCTTGTTCCGCGCGGTCGGCGACGAGGCCGCAGCGGCTGCCGGGGCCGAGGTCCGCGATGACGGCGCGCGCGTGACGGCGCGCGTGTTCGAGCAGCGTCGCCTTGCCGCCGCCGCCGGGCAGCGCGAGTTCCATCCTCATGCTCGCGGAGGTGTCCACGACGAGGATGACGTTGCGCGGCGCGGGCGCGCCCGTTTTCCAACCGGCGAACCAGCGCGCCATCACGAGCACGAGCAGGAGCAGCACGAGCAGGCGCAGCAGCAATTGCCAGGGATCGACGAGCTTCGGCGCGAGGACGTTGGTGCGCTCCTGTTTGTCGAGGAAGCGGATCGTCGGCAAATCCTGCACCGAGAAACGATGCCGCGCGATGAGGTGCAAAATCACCGGCACCGCCAGTGCCGCCAGCCCCGCGAGCATCGCTGGAAACAGGAAGTTCATCGCGCGCGCTCCCGGCGGTAGAGCAGGTAATTCCGCAGCGATTCCTCGATGGGCATCGCGGTGTCGATGAAGCGGTGATCAATGCCCGCCGCGGCGCAACCCGCGGCTAGGGCGCGATTGAATTTGGCGAAGCGTTCGAGATACACCGCGCGCTGCCGCAGCGGATCGGTCACGACCTGCCGACCCGTTTCGAGATCGCGAAAACTCGCGAGCGCCTTGAAGGGGAAATCCACCTCGTCGCGATCCATCAG
The DNA here is from genome assembly GCA_043757645.1 of Verrucomicrobiota bacterium. Taxonomy (GTDB): domain Bacteria; phylum Verrucomicrobiota; class Verrucomicrobiia; order Limisphaerales; family BJHT01; genus BJHT01. Next base: position 2,123 of record JAYVOY010000021.1, on the reverse strand, counting down.
TTGAAACGTGATGACCTCGTGCCCGCGCGCGCGCAGGTGCCGCAGGCCGTCCAGCACGGCCTCGGGTTCGCCGTAGCAATCGCTGATCACCACGATGATGCCGCGCCGCGTGAGGCGTTGGGCGATCTGTTTCACCGCGTCGCTGAGGCGCGTCTCGCGCGCGGCCCGCGCCTGTTCGAGCCGCGCGAGAATGGTGAAGAGATGCCGCTGCCCCTGTTTGGCCGGGATGAATTCGCGGATGCCCTCGTCGAAGAGCACCAGGCCCGGCGCGTCCTGCTGCTTGCGCGCGAGGTAGCAGAGCGACGCGGCGAAATAACGGGCGTAATCGAACTTGTTCAAACGCCCCGCGTCGAGCGGCCGGTAGCCCATTGAACCGCTGGCGTCCACGAGACACACCACGTTCATGTTCGATTCCATCTCGAAGCGCTTCACATAGTACTTCTCCGTGCGCCCGAGCATTTTCCAATCGATCGTGCGCGGTTCGTCGCCCGGCGCGTATTCGCGGTGATCCACGAACTCGACGCTGTAGCCGTAGAAGGGGCAGCGATGCCGCGACGCGTAGAGGCCCTCGACGAGCAAGCGCGCCTTCAGCTCGATGCGCGCGATGGACCGCAGAATCTGCGGATCGAGGAAACGCGTGGGGGACGATCCAGTCATGCGAAACGCGGGGACAAGCGGAAGCGCGCGGGCCGCCGCTCAACTTTCGGGAACGAGCTTGAGCAATTCCTTGATCACGCCGTCGCTGTTCACGCCGTCCGCCTGCGCGGCGAAATTCGTGACAATGCGGTGGCGCAACACCGGCAGGGCGACCGCCTTCACGTCCTCGATCGTCGCCTGCAAACTCCCGCGCAGCAGCGCGCGGCTTTTCGCTCCGAGCGCGAGATACTGCCCGGCGCGCGGACCCGCGCCCCAGCTCAGGTATTTGCGCGCCTGCTCCGGCGCGCGCGTGTCCGCCGGATGCGTGGCCGTCACGAGGCGCACGATGTAATCCACGACGTGATCGCTGATCGGAATCATGCGGACGGTCTGGCGCAACTCGACGACGCCGGGGCCGTCGAGCACGGGTTCGGGCTTGTCGAGCGCGCCGGCGGTGGTGCGCTTGATGATCGTTTTGAGATCGGCGTCGCTCGGATAATCCACCCACACCATGAACATGAAGCGGTCCAACTGCGCCTCGGGCAGCGGATACGTGCCCTCCTGTTCGATGGGATTCTGCGTGGCCATCACCATGAACGGCTCCTGCAACACGTAGGTTTTTTTGCCGACGGTGACGTTCTTCTCCTGCATCGCCTCGAGCAACGCGGCCTGCGTTTTCGGCGGCGTGCGGTTGATTTCGTCGGCGAGCAAAAGGTTCGTGAACACCGGTCCCTGCACGAACACGAATTGTTTGTGCCCCGTCGCGTGATCCTCCTCGAGCACCTCAGTGCCCGTGATGTCGGAAGGCATCATGTCGGGCGTGAACTGGATGCGCTTGAAGTTCATCGACAGCGCGCGGGCCAGCGTGCTGACGAGCAGCGTCTTCGCGAGACCGGGCACGCCGACCAGCAGCACGTGGCCGCCGGCGAACATCGCCATCAACACCTCGTCGATCAATTCCTCCTGCCCGACGATGACCTTGCGCAACTCGGCAAGGATGCGGTCACGCGTGGCGCGGGCTTGTTCGACGCGCTTGAGATCGACATTTTCGGGAGCGGTTTGAGCCATGAGAAATAGAGATTAAATAAGCCAGCCGGGCGATTTTGGGCTGTTTGGACAAGGGCGCGACCCGGTTATTCACAAAGTGGTGAATCATTTCGGAGGTCGGGTTTAATCGTAATGCCTTTCGGGAATTCCCAGTGGCGCGGCGGGGCTGAAGTCCCGGAGGGACGACCGCTAATCCGAATCCATGCAATAGGACCGCCGCCGTCCCGGCGGCTCACCCCGTCCAAACAGGGCGAACGCGCGGATGTTCCGCGGCCCAAAGTGCTCACTGAATAGGGAGCCAAAAGCGTGCGGACAATTTGCCCCGCGGACTTTCCCACGCCGTGAGCCGCCGAGACGGCGGCGGTCCGCCCATGGCATCGTTACGGCTTGAACGAGCGCGTGGGGATCGCGCCGAGCCGGTGCTCGGCGCTCCGGTGGGG
>JAYVOY010000020.1:0-2872 GCA_043757645.1 Verrucomicrobiota bacterium | reverse complement strand
GCCGTGCGCCTCCCGCCGGGCGCGCGGCCGCCGCTCGTCATCCTCACCACCAACGAGGAGCGCGAACTCCCCGCCGCGTTTCTCCGCCGCTGTCTCGTCCTGCAAATGCCCTTCCCGACCGAGGCGGCGGGCGCGCGAACTTTTCTGCTCGACCGGGCCCGCGTGTTTCACACCGCGGCGGAAGTCAGCGACGCCGTGTGTCACAAGATCGTCGATTCCCTCCTCGAGGACCGCGTCAGCGCGAGGCGCGACGGGCTGGCGATCCCCGGTGCCGCGGAATTCCTCGACCTCGTGCGCGTCCTCACCGGCTTGCATAAGGGCAAGGAAGCAGCGCAACTCGACGCGCTGGCGCAAATCAAGGACTTCGCGTTGAAGAAAAATCTGCCCGAGGAAACATGAGTCGCCGCCACCCAACCGGCGGAGCGCCGAGCACCCGCTCGGCGCGTCTCGAATGGAACCGCTCTCGCCGAGCCGGTGCTCGGCGCTCCGCCCGCTCCGCCGCGGTTCCTCCCGCTTTTTATTTTCGTGTGTTTTGTGTGTTTCGTGGGCCAGCCGAATGGAATCGTCCGCGCCGAGCCGGTGCTCGGCGCTCCGCGGCGGTTCCTCCCGCCTTTCATTTTCGTGGGCTTCGTGGGTTTCGTGGGCCAGCACCGCCTTTGCCCGCATGAGAAAAATCCCCGCCACCAGCCGCGCGGATTTGCTCGCGCTCCTCGCTGCGCCGGGCGGTCTGGACGCCGCCGCCGCCGCGGTGCTGGGCTTTCACCGCGAACCCAGCGCGCCGCCGAAACCGTCGCCGCCCCCGCCCCGCGACCCCGCCCAACCATCCGGCCCCGCCCCCGTCGCGCCGCCGCCGCCGCCCGCGGCGCGGTTGGTTTTCCCAACCGAATATCCGCGCCTCCCCTTTCTCGCCGCCCGCATTGCCGAGACTTTGCAACCCGAAACACCGCCCGCGCGCGGCCACCCGATTTCCGATGCCGAACTGGCGGTGGACTGGAGCCTGCCCGGTCCGCCCCTCGCGCCCCTCACGCGCTGGGCGCGGCTCGCGCCGTTTCTGCGCCGCCGCCTCGGCGCGATGGTGCCGGGGGCGCGGCTCGACTGGCCGCGGTTGTTTGGCCGCGTGGGGCGGGGCCTGCCCGTGCTCGCGCTGCCCCGCGTGCCGCGCCCCACGTGGGCCGCGCGGGCCGTTGTCCTGCGCGACACGACGGAGGAAATGTTTCCCTTCGCGCGGGACCTCGCGGCGTTGCTCCAACGCCTCCAACGCGAGCGCGGGAAACACGGACTCGTCGTGTGCGATCTGCGCCAACCGCCGCGCCGCGCCGAACTGGCCCGCATTCCCGCCGCCGCCCCGGTGCTCGCGCTTTCCGCGATGGGATGTTTCAAGGGTGGCGAAGCCGTCCGCGACGCGTGGACCTTGCTGGCGCGGCGACTGGCGTTTCGCGGGCAGACGTTTCACGCGCTGAATCCCGCCCCGCGCGACCGCTGGGAAACCCGTGTCGCGACCGCGTGGCCCAGTGCCGTGTGGGACCGCCGCCCGCGCCTCCCCCGCCGCGGCGGGTTGCGCGCGCTCGCGCCCGCATTATCCGCCGCCGGGCGCACCGACCTCCCTCTCCCCGGCCCTCTCCTCCATCCGATGGAAGAGAGGGAGAAGCGGGGCGCGGCGGACGCCCCGCCGGCTGAAGCCGGGACTCCGTACCCAGTGCCGCCGCCCCCGCCGCCCGTCGAGCGACTCCTGGATCTCCTCGCGCCCGCCACGCGCATCGAGCCGCCCCTCTTGCGCGCGGCGCGACTCCGCCTGGGCCACGGCGCGAACGCGGGCACCGAGTGGGACGCGTGGCACCACGCGGCCTGCTGGCACAGCCTCGATTGTTTCGGTTTTCAACCCGGCGCGCACTACGACGCGCGCCTCGCCCGTCGCGGCGCGCCCACCAATCCGGATGCCCCGCTCGCCGCGGAAATCGGCGCGCTCATGCGGCGGCATCACGAGACGTGCAGCTCCGTCATCCGCGCCGAAGCCGAATTGCGCGCCTGTCTCAGCGGCGCTCCCGAGACGCAGGCGCTCGCGGAAGTGTGCGCGCTGCTCACCCGCGTCGTGGACCGCCTCCGCCTGCTCGCCGCGGAACCCGCCAGCGAGGCTGGCCGCGCCAGCGGCCTGCCCGCGTGGTTCCCCGGCATGGTCGAGCGCTTGCCGCCCGCGATGCGCGCCCACCCGGAAGTGGCCGCGCCCATCGCCCGCGGGCTGGCCCTGGCCCACGCGTTCTGCGAGACGCCCCACAACGGTCGCCCCTGCGGGCATCGCGGCGCGCGAGTTCATTGCCGAGGCGCGGCGTGCGCGCGGCCGCGTTCCCGAGCCGTTGGATTATCGCGCCCTGTTGTGCGGCGGCGGCCTTGTGCTGGCGCCTGCGGGCGCCGCGCCCGCGCCGCCCGAGATGCCACTGGGCCGCCTCCGCGTCGCGCGCCGCGTGGTCCATTTTTCGGCGGGCACCGCGGGCGCGGCACCCGCGCGCCACCAACTCGCCACGCCGCCGCAACGGCTCCCGCTCGGGCCGCTTTCCGCGCCGGTGGATTTCACCCTCGAGTCCGACCACCAACGGCTTGCCCTCACCCACGCGCCCCGGCCGGCGTGGGCGCGGCGGATGTGGTATGACCGGTTCGGGCTGGCGGCGGAGTTCAGTGTCGCGGGCGTGGCGTTTTGTCGCGTAGTTTTCAAAACAGGACTTTTTGTAGTTTTCAAAACAGGACTGGTTAATTTGGGCGGTTGGTAAAGAGAAGCACGGGTTTTTGCTTGGGATCGGGAGCGGCCGCCAACACGGAGTGATGGCCGGTGGGGTGGAGGCAAAGGATGACCTTGGTTTTGGGCGGTTTTTCGAGGCGC
>JAYVOY010000019.1:0-10658 GCA_043757645.1 Verrucomicrobiota bacterium | reverse complement strand
AATTTTAATCCCGGATTCTCTTTCGGTTTACATGCTCTCCATTTCACTCTTCCTCGCCGTTTGCTTCGTCGCTTACACGAATGGCGCGAATGCCAATTTCAAGGGCGTCGCGTCACTCTATGGCAGTGGCACGACGACCCGGCGCGAAGCGTTGTGGTGGGGCACGGCCACGACGTTCGCGGGGGCGGTGGCCGCGCTCTTTCTCGCGAAGGGAATACTGAAAACATTCAGCGGGAAGGGCCTTGTACCGGACGTGCTCGCGCAATCACCGGACTTCCTGCTGGCAGTGGCGTTGGGTGCCGCACTGACCAGCCTGCTGGCGACGAAGTTCGGTTTCCCGGTTTCCACGACTCATGCCTTGACGGGCGCGCTCGTTGGCGCGGGACTGGCGGGCAGTGGTGCGGAAGTTCACTTCGGCGCCCTGGGCAAGAACTTTGTTCAACCCTTACTCATCAGTCCGCTACTGGCGGTGGGGGTGGGTGGGGTGCTCTATCTCATCCTGCAGGCCGCGCACCTCGCCCCGGACCATCGCACGCGAACGCTGGATGCGCTGCATTATCTTAGTGCCGGGGCCGCGAGTTTTGCACGCGGGCTGAATGACACGCCGAAAATGGTGGCGCTCCTATTGGTTGCGAATCGCTTCGATATTCACTGGGGCTTTGTCGCCGTGGCTCTGACGATGGCTCTGGGTGCTTTGCTGGATGCGGATCGGGTGGCGGAAACGTTGGGGAAGAAGGTGACGGACATGAATCCCGGCCAGGGTTTCGCCGCCAATCTCGCGACCGCGTTATTGGTCAGCACGGCGAGCTTCCATAGTCTGCCCGTCAGCACCACCCATGTGAGCGTCGGCGCACTGCTGGGCATCGGCATCATAACCCGGCGGGCCAAGTGGCGGATGGTGGGGCAAATCCTGCTTTGCTGGGTGATTACTCTCCCGTGCGCGGCCTTGCTGGCCGCGCTGGCGTATGGGCTGGCACGGCGGTGGGCACCGCAGTGACGGCCGGGCCGTGGCGGCAACTCCGGCGCGTGGGAATACTCCGACGAAAGAATGTGCATGGCAACTTGCGCGCGCGCCCGCCTGCGCTTCCTTGCCTTCGCACTTCCACCGCTGCCCACCCGTCCCGTAAAATCACCGCGCCACCGCAAACGCCCGCGCTGAAATCACGAGCGCGCGCTGAAATAACGATGAACCTCAACCCCGCACCGACCGAACCATCCACAACTTTCGTCTCCCCCGCCCCGCGAGGCACGAGCGGGGAGAGGGCCGGGGAGAGGCTCTAATTTCCCCCCCCGCAGAAAGGTCAGAGCCTCCTCACGTCGGCTCCTACAGGACCGCGGGCACGGCGTGCCCGCGCAACATTTGTAGGAGACGAGGTCACGAGACTCTAACTTTTCCCCCGCCGAAAATTAGAGCCTCCTCACGTCGGCTCCTACAAGCACGCGTGAAATAATCACAACTCCCTCCGTCCCCTCGCTTCACGCAAAACCCCTGAGCAATCGCAGCAGCCAGTCGATCCCCAGCAACACACTCAGCAGCCCGAGCAGCACGTAGCGGTTCCACAAATCCACCGTCTCGACGCGCGTCACGGGCACCTGCTCGAGATTCTCCAGCGCCCGCCACGTCGCCACATCCGCGCGATCAATATGCCGTCCGCCCGTGTCGTGCGCGATGCGGCGCAGGGCGGCCTCGTTGAGGCGCGGGTCGCCCAACTCCGCCGTGCCCTCCTGGACCTCGAACGCGACGAGCATGTCCGCCGCGGGCTTGTCCTCCGCGATCACGCTCGCCGCGACCTTGTGCTGACCCGCGCTGACCGGCTCGAAGCGTGCCGTGAAAAACCCCGGCTCCGCCGCGTTCGGCGCGAAATCCAGCGGCAACTGTTTGCCATCCGGCAGCGTCACGCGCGCCTGCACGCGGACCTTCGACAGCGGCTGCCCCGCGCTCACCTCCGCGCGCAGCACGACCGTTTGTCCCGGCTCGTAACGGCTGCGGTCCGGTTCGAGATGCAGATTCACGTTGCCGCTGCTCTGCCGCAGCGGTGCGAGCGCGCGCAAGGTTTGCTGCCAGAAAACCTGATAAGGCGTCGGCCCGTCCGTGGTGGTCGAAAACATCTGCCACTTCCACAACGTATCCGTGGCGAGAAACAAAACGCGTCCGCGGCCCACCGTGTGTTCCGCCATCAAAATCAAATTGCCGTGGGGATTCGCGAGCTTCGCCGCCTCGGCCAGCACCGTGGCCGCGGGCTTCTTGCGCAACGGCGGATAAATCTGATCCACCGGCGGCAGCGCCGACCAGTAATCCGCGGGCGCGCCGCCGGGCGCGGCAAAAAACGGCGCGGCCAATCCCTCGGTCGTCACGCGCACCGGCACCGGGCCGGGCACCGGCGCGGCGGACTCGGGCGACAACTGCACCGGCAGCAGCGCCGCGATCGCCGGCTGCGCGGCCATCTGCCCAAGGTGCGGCCCCGCGATCACGATCAGCGATTTGCCCTCCTCCTCGACCAACTGCTGCAACACCGCGGCGAATCCGCGCGGCCATTTGCGCGGGTCCGCGCCGCCCAGCACGAGCGTGTCGAAGCCCGCCAACTCGGCGCGCGATTGTGGGAAGCCCGTCACCTTCGTGCGCCGATCCGGCTCGGCCAATTGCACGAACGCATTCTCGCCCCGCGCCAAAAACGCCGTGAGCGTGAAGCTCGGATCATCCTCAAAAATGCGGCGCAAAAATTTGAACTCCCAGCGCCAGCTATCCTCGAGGAACAACACCTCGTTCCGCGCGCCCACCACCTGCACGCTGAACTTGCGGCTCGGCGCGGTGCCGTCCGCGCGCGCGGGCGCGCCCGCGACTGCGACGGTGTATTCCTTGAGGCCCGCCTCCGCCGGTTGAAATGTCAGCGTGACAAATTTCTCCGCCTGCCCCGCGACGAACGTGAACGGCTGCGTCGCGACGAGTTTCTCCCCGTCCTTCAATTGCAGCGTCAGCGCCGCGCCCGCGAGCGCCGCGTGCCGCAGCGCCACGCTGAAACGCGATTCCGCCCCGAGCAGCACGGTGCGCGGGGCCTGCACCTGCGCGATACTCACCTGCGCGGCCTCGGTCCCGGCGGCGGCTGTCGCGGGCGCGAGCGTGTCCACCGCGAGGCCGAGTTCCCGCGCGATTTCCGCCACGGGCCGCGCGCCAAAATCGTGGCCGTCACTCACGAGCAACACGCGCCCGCCGGGCACCAACGGCGCGGCCTCGCTGCGTTGCTGGCGATAATGTTCCCACGCGTCCGCGAGGCTCTCCGCGTAGCGCGTCGTCGCGCCGGTGGTGGTCAACGCGGGCAACTCCGCCGGCGTCACGGCGCGCGCGCGGCCATCGAAGGCGAACCAATGCACGTTGGGTTGACCCGCGAGTTTGCCTTGCAGGCCGCTCTTCGCGAGCCACTGCAAGCTCTCCGCGAGACGCCCGTTCGGAGCCGCGGAATCTTTCATCCCCATGCTTTTAGAAGTGTCGAGCAAGACCAATAACGGCGGGCCTTCCGACACGGTTCGGCGAAACGAAACAATCGGCTGCAACAAACACAACGCGAACACCGCGACAATCGCCACACGCAGCGCGCCGAGCGCAAAGAGCCACGGCCAGAGCAGCACGCGCCGCGGCCCCACGGCCTCCTCCGGTCGCGCCGCGGGATCGGGGTGGATGATTTCAAACGCCGCGCCGCCCCACCACGCGCGCAACGTTTCCGCGTCGGCCTTGGTGACGGTGCTGTCGCCGCGGCCCGCCTGCACCACGAAATCCACGCGCGTGTTGCCGCCGTCGCCACTCGCGCGCAGCGAGTAAACACCGGCCTCGTCGGCCCCATCGAGGCGCACGGACAAATCATTCCCGAGCGCCTGCAACACCGGCGTCACCGCGCGCCCGCCCGGCGTGGTGATCGTGGCCGCCGCATTTTTTCCGAGGCCGGGCAGCACGAACGAAACCGTTTCACCCGCCACGAAACTCCGACTGAGCCGCGCGCGCGTGAGGCGGTTGAGCATTTGATCGAGCAGCGGCACGAAGCTGTTGCGCCGCGGCAAATCGCTCCATTCATCGTTGGCCGTCGAGTTCACGACCAGCACGCGGCCCGCGCCGAACGCGCTTTCGAGCAACGCCGGCGCGGCATCCTCCCACCACGCGAGCACCTGGCTCACGGTGCCCGGCGGCGCGTCGCCGAAGTTGTAAAAGCTCTGCGCGCGCGCGCGTCCGATGTCGCCGAACGTGGGATCGAACAGCGGCGCGAGCAGCGGATGCGTCCAGTCGAAGCGCGTGAGTGGCGCGAGTCCGCCTTGCGTGATTTGCAGGAGGGGGCGCGGCAACAGGCTCTCGTGCGGGTGCGAGGGGTTGTGCAGTTTCGCGTTGTAAAACGGCGGCTGCACCGCGGGGCCGAGGAACAGCAGCAGGCCCGCGCCGTTGCGCACGCGGTTCTCGAGCGCGAACAAACGGTCGTCGGTGAGGTGCCCGACGTTGGCGAGCACCACGACATCGGCGTTCGCGAAATCGGCGGCGACGACGGTCTCGGGTTTGCGGCGCGTCACCTGCGCGGCGCCGGCGTCGCCCTGGCTGAGAACTTCGAGCGCCATCCGCAGATGATAGCCCGGTTGCAGGCTCTCGATTTGCGTGCCCTCGGGTTCGAGCAGCAGCACGCGAATCGCCGCGCGGGCATCGAGGTTCAGCCAGAATTGATCGTCGTCGGGCAGCGCGTCGCGCGGTTCCAAAACCAGTTCGGCGACTTTGCCGGTGACCTCGTAGTCGGTGGGAATTTCCAGATTCACCTCGGCGAACGCGCCGGGCGCGAGCGTGATTTTTTGCGCGAGGTCGCCGAGGCCGGGCAGTTGTTTCACACGCACCGTGCGTTCCTGCGGTTCGTTTCCGGACGCGCCGATGCGGGCCTGCAAATAGCGTTTGCCACCGGCCGCGATGGGCCGCGCGTCGGCGATCCACGCGTTGCGCGGCGCGGACGGGCCGACGTCGATGACCTGCACGGAGACGGGAATTTTCAAACCTTCGGAAAACGCCGCGACCGCGCCCTGCGACCAACTGCCCTGATGATTGTCGGTGAGAAAGAAAAGTTCCGCGCGCGTGTTCGGTCGCGGCGTGGCGAGCATCGGGCGAATGACGGCGAGCGCGGAGGAAAGGTCCGTGTCGCCGAGGCCCGCGCGGGCGGCCTCGAGTCGCGCGACGTAGCGTGTCGGGTCTTCGGCGAGGGGGCCGAGGGCGGTGGTTCTACTGCCCGTGAGCAGCACGGTGGCGCGGTCGCCGGGGAGGCCTTGGGCGAGCAGGGCACGGGCGATTTTGCGGGCTTGGAGGAACGGCGTGTCTTTGCCCGGTTGCTCGTAATTCATGCTGCGGCTCACATCGAGGATGAGGAAGCGCTCGGCGAAATTCTTCTGGCCGCTCGTGGAAAAAATCGGTTTGGCCAGCGCGAACACGAGCAGCAACAGGAACGCCGCGCGCAGCAAGAAGAGCAGCACTTGGTGCCACTGGATGCGCCGCGAGAGCTTGTGCTGCGACGCGCGGAGCCAGCGCAGACTGCTGAACGGCATCGTGCGCACGCGCTTGGGCTTGAGCAGATGGATGATGACCGGAATCGCCAGTAGCGCGGCGGCGACAAGGGCGAAGGGTGCGAGGAGGGTGAACATGGTTCAGGCGGAGCGCCGATCTCCAGATCGGCGCCAAACTGGAGTTCGGCGCTCCGTGGTCGCCGTCGATCCCGCGGCGCGCCAGTTTGCCGTGGCCGAACCTCCGCGTGATCTGGAGCGCCGAGCACCGGCTCGGCGTGGGCCATGACCGTCCCGATCCGCGCCGAGCTGGTGCTCGCCGCTCCGACCGCAAGTCCGGGTTTCGACGAGCAAGATTTCCCGGAGAGGAAAATCTCGCTCCACGAACATGCGCCACTTCAGCCCCAACGGGGCGGCAACATTACAGCCCAGGGCAGAGCGCAGCGTCGCCCTGGGTTGGACAGCCAAATGGAACCCAGCCCTGAAGGGGCGCGCCATGCGGGGTACGTCCGCGGCGATGGGTCGCCCCTTCAGGGCTTTGGCATCATGTCGCGAAAACCCAGGGCGATGCCCTGGGCTGAAATATCGCGCCCCGTTGGGGCTGAACATCGCGCCGCTTCGTGTGTCCTGTGGCTGTGTTTTTCGTTGGTTCAATCGCTTTTTCCAGTTTCACCCCCGCACCTTCGCGCGGCGGTGGAGGTAGGCGGAGAAGGCTTCATCATACGGCTGGCGCGTGTTGAGCGGGACGTAGTCGATGCCCACTTCGACCAGGCCTTTGCGAAAGAGTTCGGTTTCGGCGGCGAGGTTTTGCAGGTAACTCTCGCGCACGGACGCGGGGTCCACCTCGAGTTCCTCGCCGGTTTCGAGGTCGCGGAAAACGGTCGCGCCATCAAAGGGGAATTCCACCTCGGTCGCGTCGCGGATTTGAAACACGATCACGTCGTGGCCGTGACTGCGGAGGAGGCGGATGGCTTTGAGCGTCTCGGCGGGTTCGTCGATGAGGTCGCTGAGGAGCACGAGGAGGCCGCGGCGCTTGAGGTTGCGCACGAGCGCGCGGAGGCTGGCGGCGACGTTCGTTTCGCCGGTCGGCGGATTGGCGGTCAGCACTTGAATCATCTGGCGCAGATGCGAGAGGCGCGAGCGCGGCGGCAGCAGCAGGCCGGGCTTCGCGCCAAAGAGCGAGAGGCCGACGGCGTCCTGCTGCTTGATGATGAGATACGCGAGGCTGGTCGCGAGGAAGCAGCCGTAATCCCACTTGGTGACCTTGCCCGTGCCGAACGCCATCGACGCGGAGCGGTCGAGCAGGATGTGGCAGCGGAGGTTGGTCTCCTCCTCGTAACGCTTGATGTAATAGCGGTCGGTGCGCGCGAAGACCTGCCAGTCGAGATATTTCAAATCGTCGCCGGGCACGTATTCGCGATGGTCGGCGAACTCGACGGAGAAGCCGTGAAACGGGCTGCGGTGCAGTCCGTTGATGAAACCCTCGACGACCATTTTCGCGATGAGCGGCGAGAGCGTGAATTTGTGGAGCACCGCGGGATCGAGGTAGCGGCGCGGATCGGGATCGCGCGAAACCGCGGTGATGACGCGGGGATTGCCGCGCTGCACGACCTCGCGATGGAAGCGGCGCGCGAGGCCGCGGGCGCGGGTGCGGAGCGAGTCGAGGAGCGAGGGGGAATTGCCGGGGGCGTTCACAAAATCATGTGGCACAGAATCATGAAGGCGGGAGGCCGGGGTGAGGGAGAGCGGCCACACTCTTGCAGTAACGCCACAAATTCTCAGCCCCCGCCGCATCCGGCCAAGTCATTTCCATCCCCATGATTCTGTGCGCCATGATTTTGTAAATCTCCCCGCTTTACGACTTGGCGCGCTCGCGCACTTCCTTCAGCAGCCGTTCCACGATGCTGTCTGTCGTGATGCCCTCGGCCTCGGCGGTGAAGCTGGCGAGGAGGCGGTGGCGCAGCACGGGCAGCGCGATGCCGCGGACATCGTCGCACGAGACGTTCACGCGGCCGGCGAGGGCGGCGCGGGTTTTCGCGGCGAGCACGAGCGCCTGGCTCGCGCGCGGACCCGCGCCCCAGCCGACTTGTTCCTTGATGAACGCCGGCACGCCCGCCTCGTGCGGACGCGTCGCACGCGCGAGGTCCACGGCGAAACCGGTGACGTGGCGCGAGACGGGGATGCTGCGAATCAATTGCTGATGCGCGAGCAGCGCCGGGCCGTCGAGCAGCGGGCGCACGTCGGCGTCGGTGTTCATCGTGGTTTGCAGCACGATGTTCTCCTCCTCGTCGAGCTTGGGATACTTGATGAAGGTGTTCATCAGGAAGCGGTCCTTTTGCGCCTCGGGCAGCGGGTAGGTGCCCTCCTGATCGATCGGGTTTTGCGTGGCGAGCACGAAGAACGGCGGCGCGAGTTTCCACGTCTGGCCGCCGGCGGTGACCTCGCGCTCCTGCATCGCCTGAAGCAGCGCGGCCTGCGTCTTGGGCGGCGTGCGGTTGATTTCGTCGGCGAGAACGATGTTGCTGAAAATCGGCCCGCGCACGAAGACGATCTCGCGCCGGCCGGTCTCGTGATTTTCCTCGATGACGTTGGTGCCGACGATGTCCGACGGCATCAAATCCGGCGTGAACTGGATGCGCTTGAACTGCAACGCCAGCACGCGCGAGAGCGTGGAAATCATCAGCGTCTTGGCGAGGCCGGGCACGCCCTCGAGCAAATTGTGCCCGCCGGCGAAGATGGTGATGAGGAGTTGCTCGAGCACCTCGCGCTGGCCCACGACGACCTTGCCGAGTTCGGCGAGCATGTCTTCGTGGCAGCGGTGGAGTTTTTGGATTTGTTGTTCGATGGATTGGCTCATGGATTTGGGAATGAAGTCGGACGGGAAATAAATTGGGAGAAAGACAATTCGCGGGAGTGAAACCAATCGTGGGAGTGGAACAAAGCGCGCGAGCGAGAATCGCAGGGGTAAGAAAAATCGCCGCGACGGGTCGCGCTCTCATTAGCACCCGGCTTCAGCCGGGTGATGACCGTGGGCGTGCAGACCAGCCGTTTCAACGGCTTCCGCGGCAGGGCCGTGCAGCGCGGGCGGACGGGGAAACCGCTGAAGCGGTTGCGCGCATTTACGCGGCGCGACACCCGGCTGAAGCCGGGTGCTAATGAGAGGCGAAGGCCGCAGCGGGGCGATGGTGTCACGGAATTCACGTTTAATAACTCAGTGAAATTCTCACATTTGAATCACGGGCACGCTCACCGCTTCCACCTTTTTATCATTCTTGTAGTAGGTGAAAACCCACGCATGAAGTCGCGAATCGCGGACTTCCGTCGTCACCGAATACCAGTCTGAATCCGTCGCCACCAATTGTTGAGCGCGCACAGTCGCCTGTTCGAACTCAAGCCGTTCTTGCAGATTGAGACGGGCAATCCCGTCTTCCGCCAACGAACTCTCGGGATATGCAACTCCGCGGTGGTTTGTCGCATCGAATGGATGGTTGTTTGACACGAAGATATGAGGCTCCCTCCAGCCCCACGACTCATATTCCACTTTGGATTCCTCGATGCCTATGCCTGCACGTAACCCACGCAAAAGCCCTCGTCCCACCAAATGAGATCCCCAACCTGAATCGTTGAACCATCGGGATACTGCATGATGCGCGGATTCAAATTCCTTTTCAATGACTCAACGCATACGTGATCACGTTCAGCGCCACGCGGAGGGCGTCCGCGGGTTCGAGACCCTTGGCGTAGGCGTTGGACTCGCGGTTGAGCGCGCTCTGGAAATCGTAGGGCGTGTAGAGCACCGCGAGGCGTTGCTCGAGGAAGAGACCGTGAAACTCGGGGTGTTCCAGCGCGGGATCGTCGCGCAGCGCGGGCGGGGTGAAGGTGACTTTCTCCAGCGGATTCCAGCCCGCGGTGAAGAGCGGGTGCGTGGGCGGGAGTTTGATGAGTTCGTTTTTGCCGAAGGTTTTTTTCAGCTCGCGCCGGAACGCGGTGTCGAACGGCTTCAGCCCCGCGGCGGCGCTGGCGACGAGCATCCCGCCGCGTTCGAGGTAGCGGCGCAGGCCCTCGATTTCCTTCGGCGTCAACTCGAAGTCGTAATGGCCGGTCATGAAAATCAGGGGGAAATTCCCGAGCTGCGGGTCGTCCAGCGCGACGCGGTGCGGCGCGTAATCGACGTCGATCTTCGTGTTGTCGTTGAGGCCGATGGCGATGCTGTTTTGCAAACCGGGATGCAAATCCCAACTGCCGCGATAGACGACTGTCGCGTGGCGGAACACATCGCCGGGCCGCGACTGGCCGTCGTAGAGCGGGAATTGCTGCGCGAGGAAGCGGCCATACTCGGTGCTGCCGAGGACGTAGGCGACGAGGTTCACGCCGAGCCGCCAGGCGGTCTCGCCGGTGATGTGTTTGCCGGCGGGATGATATTTCGCGCTGCTCCACGCCGCGCCGAGGCCCGTGGGCACGAGCAGGACGGCGGCGCGCGTGCCGATGTCCAGCGAGTAAATCTCGGGCGGCTGCTGGAACTGCACGCCGTTCACCAGCGTCATCACCTGCTGGATGCGGTAGCGCGAGTTGAAGACCGCGTGATCGAGCGGCAGCCGCATGAATTGCTTTTGCGGAAAGACCTTTCGCATCTCGCGCGCGACGGCGAGGGAGAATTCATCAATGCCCCGCGCGGCGTTGAAAATAATGGTGCCGCCGGCGGTGAGGTATTTGCGGAGATTTTCCACCTCGGCGGGCCGCAGCGTGAAATCGTAATCGCCCGTCATGTAGAGAATCGGGATGTCCACGGGATCGAAGCCGGCGCTGGCGAGGGGCTTGGTGGCGTATTGATAATTGTTGCCGTCGGCGAGGCGCTCGTTGCTGGCGACGATGAGTTTCTGCGCGTCGCCGGGGTAGCTCTGCCACTGCTCGAAGATTTGCACGGTGCCGTCGGGGTGGACGTATTTGAGCTTCTCGCCGTATTCGACCTTGTACATCACGGTGAGCGTGGTGGGCGGGGGCGGCGTGCGTTCCTGCGTCTTGCGCATCGTGGGGCCGGGGTCGGGGATGACGTCGGTTTCCTCGCCGCTGGTCTGCGTTTTCGGCGGGGCCTTGGCGGGCGCGGGCGGCTTGCCCTCGGCGGGCGGGAAGAGGACTTGGCGCTGGGC
>JAYVOY010000018.1:0-2879 GCA_043757645.1 Verrucomicrobiota bacterium | reverse complement strand
TGACCAATCTGCCGTCGGACACGGCGAAGTATTTCCGATTGAGGAAGCTCTGAGCCGTAACGATGCCGTAGGTAGGACCGCCGCCGTCTCGGCGGCTCACACCGTCCGAACGGAGGTGAGGCGAGCCTTGGCTGTTGCGCAAACGTCTCACGGAATGGTGAATCCAAAGTTTGTGCGGCAACGGCCGCGCCGGACCGCCCACGCCGTGAGCCGCCGAGACGGCGGCGGTCCGCCAACTGCATGGATCCGGCTAAACGCCGCGCTCCGGGGCGGCGGCGGGGCGCGTCCTTTACGAACCGTGCGAATGCGTTCCTGAAACTTTTGTTCGAAATTCCGGCGAAAACTTTTCAGACTGCCCCATGCCCTCGACCCGGAAATGGAAACTGCGCGCGCTGCTCCTCGCAGTCGCGGTCGCGGGCTTGGTGACGGCGTGGTGGCATTATCCGGCGGAGAATCGGTTCTCGATTTTGCGCTGCACGATTTCGTTTCTCGGCTCGCCGGATGCGGATCGGAATCCGGGCGGGTGGCGGTTTTATCAGGCGGGCATGAGCGCGTTGGTGGGGCTGTTGTTTCTGTTCGCGGCGGAGCGACACGGGCGCTTGCGCGCGCCGTTGGGCCGCGTGGCGCGGTGGAGCAGCGGCGCGATTTTCGTGGCGCTCACGCTGGTGTTTTTCGCGGTGTGGATCGCGGACACGCGCGAGGGGCGCTGGTTCGGCATTCGCACCGGGGAGATTCACACGCGCATGGCGGTGCTCGCGATTCCGTTCCTGGGCGGCGGGATTGTGCTCGATGGCGTGGCGTTGTGGCGGGCGGGCGCGCGCTGGATCGCGCTGTGGCCGTTTCATCTTTACGGCGCGCTCACGCTGGTCGGCGGCGCGCATTTGCTCGCGTGGGAAACCATGTGCCGGCGCAATCCGGCATTGCCGCATTGGCCGGGCGAGGGGCTGCATTCCACGCCGCTGTGGGAATGGATCGTGTTCCTTTACCTGATCGGTTTTCTGTTTTGGATGGCGCACGGGAAACTGCCGCTCGCGAATAAGGCATGAGCCGGGGCGCAAAGGGATTTGCCCACGAAACACACGAAACACACGAAATGAAAAGGGCCGAACTGAAATTGAAGAGCCGGAGTAATTTCACCTCGCCGATTGCCTTGGGCATTCTCTCAGCGCCGTCTCTTTTCGTGTGTTTCGCGGGCACTCGCTGTTTTTTTCTAGCATGAACGCGCCGCAAAAAAATTCTTCACGCTGGCGGCGCTGGTTCAAGCGCGTGGTCTTGGGCGGCGCGTTGTGTGTGCTGGTCATCGCGCTCGCGACGCTGCGGCCGGTGGATCGCGGTGAGTGGGTGCAGACAGCACCGGCGCTGGCGGCGCTGGCGGACGCGGGGGCGATGCAACGCGAACTCGCCGGGGCGCGTCCGGCGGCGCTCGAGGCGGGTTGGGCGTCGGCGCCGCTGGAATTGCGAATCGGCGAACCGCTCGCGGGCTACGGCGCGCGCCGCGGGGCGGCGTCGGTGGGCGTGGAGGAACCGCTGTTCGCGCGGGCGCTGTTTTTGCGCGCGGGTGGCGCGGAGGTCGTGCTGGTCGCGGCGGATGTGCTGCTCGTGCATCGCGAGGTCGCGCGCGAAGTGGTGCAACTCTGCGCGGCGCGGGGGATTGCGGAGCGGTCGATTTATTTCACCGCCACGCACACGCACTGCGGGCCGGGCGGCTGGGGGCCGAACGTGATCGAACAGGCCGTGTGCGGGAAGTTTGACGCGGGGGCCGTGCGACGGCTCGCACGCGTGCTGGCCGCGGTGATCGTGGACGCGCGCGCCGCGGCGAAGCCCGCCGAGTGGACGTGGCTGGAATTGTCCGCGCCCGAGCATGTGCGCAATCGCACGGTGAAAAATGGCCCAACCGATCCGTCGCTCGACGCGCTCGGCGTGCGGCGCAGCGACGATGGGGCGGTGGGCGTGTTCGCGTTTTACGGCGCGCACGCGACGTGTCGGGGGCCGGGGTTGCGGAAATTTTCCGGCGATTATCCGGGCGCGTTGGTGCGGGAGTTGACGAAGGGCGGAATGGCCTTCGCCGCGTTCGGCGCGGGTGCGGTGGCGAGTCAGTCGCCGGTGGGCAAGGGGGATGACGCGGCGCGGGCGGAGGACATCGGCGGGGATTTGGCGCGGGGGATTTTGGCGGCGCTGCCAGCGGCGAAGTGGCGGGGCGAGGTGGCGCTGGGGGCGGCGCGTCACGGCGTGACGCTGCCTGTTTTGCAGGTGCAACTCGGGCGACGCGTGCGATTGGCGACGTGGCTGGCGGGGTCGTTGCACGGGCCGGCCGCGCCGTTTCATGTGGTGCGGCTCGATGAGCATTGGCTCGTGGGATTGCCCGTCGAGTTCTCCGCGATGCTCACCGCGCCACTGCGCGCGAGTGCCGCGCGCGCGGGCGTGCGGTTGTGCGTGACGCCGTTCAACGGGGATTACGCGGGCTACGTTTTGCCGCCCGAGAATTTCGACACGCCGGCGTACGAGGCGGGCATGACTTTTCTCGGGCCGTGGGGTGGCGAATATTTCGCCCAACTCATCCGCGCGGGGACGGGGATGGATCGCGTGGCATTGAAAGCGGTGCCGCCGACGGCGACAAATGAGAAGGAGTGAGGGCGGTCGCGCGCGGCGCATCTCAGTTTCGTGCCGCCGATTCTCCCATCTCATTAGCACGCGGCTTTAGCCGGAACTAATCTTTAGCCACGGATGGAACACGGATGAAACACCGACAGGGAGGTTGGCTCGTTCGACTTTTCGCCGGTGGGACAACTCCCCGGATAGTGTGCCCGCGTTGGAACCGCATCTCAGGCCCAAAGTGTCGGCCAGCGGTGTTCCATCTGTGTTTCATCCGTGGCTCAACT
>JAYVOY010000017.1:0-2881 GCA_043757645.1 Verrucomicrobiota bacterium | reverse complement strand
GTGGCGCGTGGAATCCGAGCGCTGGTACGGCACGCCGTATTGCTTCGGCGGCAATGATGCCAATGGCTTCGATTGCTCGGGGTACACGTCGGCGCTGTATCTCCGCGTCGCGGGAATGAATCTGCCGCGCACGTCGCAGCAGCAATTTTCCATGGGCCGGACGGTGGCGCAGGATGATTTGAAGCCGGGGGATTTGGTGTTTTTCCGCACCCCAAACAGCGGCGCGATTTCGCACGTGGGCGTTTACCTCGGCAGTTCGTACTTCACGCACTCGAGCACGTCGCGCGGTGTGACGTACAATTCGATCAAGGAAAGTTACTACTGGCACAACTTCCACGGCGCGCGGCGGGTGGTGGGCGGGTAGGGCGCTGCGAGATTGTCGCAGCACGAACGGCGCGGGGGAACGATGAGTTGGAGCGCGGCCCTTCGGGCCGCAGCGGCTTCGCCGTGAGGGACGGTGCCGAAGGTTCAGCACACCCACTTCCATTCGCCGCCGCTGCGGGCGGGACGCCCGCGCTCCAGGGCGGCGCGGGCGCGTTAGCGAGATGACGTCGCAAGTGCTTCCATCGCCGCCGTCACTGCGGCGGCCAGCGCGGCGGTGCGGGTGGCGAGGGGGAAATCCGACGGGGCCTCGAGGGTGTAGGAGAGTCGCGTCTTGTGTTGCAACAGATAGAACGCCTCGGGCCATTGCGGGCGCGAGCGCGGATCGACGTCGGGGCGGATGATGCCGCCGCGCGCGGGACGGGCTTCGATCACGGGCGAGAGATCGATCGGGCACACGCGCGCCACCGCGGCGATGATTTCCCCGGCGAGCGACGGGCGGTTGTCGGGGTTCAATTCGTAGAGGTAAAAGCCGTGCGCTTCCCAGTCCTCGTGCAGACAGAGGGCGAGATCGAACGCGGGTTGCGCCGCGAGCCAGCGCGTGTGGGCCTGCACTTCGGCGGCCGTGGGCGCGTGGTATTCGCGGTTGAGATCGAGGCCGCCGGCGTTCTCGCGGCGGTTCAGCTCGAAGCCCGTGGGATTGAGGCACGGGCAGAGCCAGAGGTCCGTGTTCGCGGGCCAGCGGTTCGCCTCGAGAAGTTGCAAAATCGCCGCGGGACCGGCGGGTTCGTCGCCGTGGATGCCGCTGGAAAGGTAGAGGCTCCGCGTCGCGCCGACGCTGCGACGATGCAGCGCGGAGAGGCGCAGCGCGTCGGTTTCGAGGAAGTTTTCCCAATGCCAGCCGGTGCGCGCGGCGGCGGCTTCGATCCGGGCGAGCAGCGCGTGGATGTCGATGGTCTCGCCGCAGTAGCGGCCCAGATTTTTGCCGGATCGTTGCATTTTTGGGACAGCGGTTTCATGGGCCGCAAGGAACGCAATAAGGCGCAAAGAGAGACGAAAAGAAAGGTCTGCCTGCGTGAGCACACTTCCGGGCGTGGGCGGGGATGATCCGGCGGCGCGGTGACGCGGCAACCCCGAGGAGTTCGGAGCGCCGTCCGCTGGCCGGAGACGGATGCGGCGGGCAATTCCAGGTTGGGCGCGGGCGATTGCGCGGGGAAGCGGTCGTGTCCGCTGGGTTTCCAGCGCGCCGGTTTTTGTTCCATCCAGTCAGGGTTTGCGAAAACACCACGAGCGATAACGCAGCTCACCCGTTTGCAGCGCGACATACACCCGCGACCCAGGCACCCCGGCGAAGTCGCGGCCGAGCGAATGCAGCCAGCGCGGCAGGCGCCCGCGGATGAGCGCCAGACGGCGCGCCGCATTGCGGTCCATGCCGCGGAGCACTTCGGCCCCGATGTCGCGTGTTTGCACAAGCTCCAGCGGCGCGGCGGCGAGGGCGGCATCCCACGCCGCGAAGCCCTCGCGGAAGCGGAAATCCGCGTACAGGAAATGCCCGCCGGGCCGGAGCACGCGCGCCACCGCGGCGAGGAAACCGGAAAAATCCGGGTAACAGTGCGAGGCCTCGACATTGATCACTGCATCGAACGAACCCTCCGCAAAGGGCAACCGCTGCGCGTCACCTGATCGGAAAGCCAGCCCCGGCACGCGCTGCCGCTGCCGGCAAAAGGCGATTCCCGAGGGATTGAGATCGAGACCCGTGTAGGTCGCCGGCCGCATCGTCCGCGTGATCCACGACGCGCCGCCGCCGTGGCCGCAGCTCACTTCGAGCACGCGCTGCCCGCGCAAATCCACCTGCGACGCCACGTGCTCATAGAGCTGGATGCACGCGCGGTTGGGTTCATCCTCCGGCGCGAGCGGCAGTGCCCGCGGCGGGTCGGTCTCGAAAGCGTAGTTGAGAAACAGCACCTCCTCGCCGCGCAAGCGCCGCGTGAGAAAGGGATACCACAACCGCCACACCGCCTTGCGGATCGGTCCGATGGATAAGAGGTGTTCCAAGAGCGACATGGTGAGGGGTTTGGAGCCAGCGACGCGGCGACTGTTGTCGCCGGGTCATCGCATCGCGAGAAAAAAAGTGGCAAAAAAAATGAGGAGGACCATTGAGTCGCCGCCGGTTCGCCGGTTATGGCCGGGAGCGATGCGCAAACCAGCTCCCGCAGTTGTTGGCGGGAGCGCGGCTGTGTGCGGAGCACCAGCCGCGGCGCGTGACCCGTCCGCGGCCCGCGGAAACCTGCCCCGCCCACGACGTGACGCGGCCGCCGCGGCGGGTCTGGCTGGTCTGTCTGTGACACCGCCGCGCTCCGGACCGTGGGACATTCCACCCACAACTTCGGGAGGCACCCAGCGGCATCCGGTGTGATTAAATGTGGGTGAGGGCACCCAGAAATGTACCGCAGACTTCCGAGGGTGCATCTTGCCACTGTTGCTGTCCGCTGCGGGATGATGGCCCAACGTGGGTAGGGCGCGTCGCTCCGCGCGCGCCGGGCCGCCCTCTGAAATCAGG
>JAYVOY010000016.1:0-2882 GCA_043757645.1 Verrucomicrobiota bacterium | reverse complement strand
TGTGTCGTCCTCGACCAGCCGCAGCACAGACTCATTGGTGCGGCGTCCGGGTGGAGCGGGTGGCTGCGGCTGGTCTGCGACACAGCCGCGCTCCACCGCATTTTCAGACAGGCTCTCAGCCTTCCCCCGCCCCCACCCCCGGCGGCGGGCGGCGCAGGTGGAATAGCATCTTGCCCACCAGCTGCGGAAAGTTGACGGGCTTGCTCTCGAAATTGTCCGCCCCGGCCTGGAAAGCCGCGTGCGCGTGGTCGTCGAGCACGTGCGCGGTCACGACGATGACCGGGATTTTTTCCGTGGGCCGGTGCGCCCGCAGTTGGCGGAGCACTTCGTAGCCGTCCATCGCGGGCATTTCGAGGTCGAGCAAAATGAGGTCGGGAAGCTCCTGCACGGCCAGTCGGAGACCCTCGAATCCGTTCGCGGCAGCGGTGATCGCGAAGCCGCGCCGCGCCAGGCGCCGGACGAGGATGTCGCGGTTGTCGTCGTTGTCCTCGATGACGAGGACTCGCGGCGGCGCGGCGGGATTTTCGCCCGGAGGGATCACGGGTTTGCGGGGTTGGAATGATTGGGCGCGGTGGGTTTGGCCACGATGTCAAAAATGGTGGTGAGCAATTGATCCGCCGTGTAACCGCCCTTTTTGAGAATGCGCACGACCTGACTGCCGAAGACATGCTGCTCGACCTTGGTCAGTTCCTCGCCGGTGATGATGATGGTGGGAATGTTGCGGTATTCCGGTTTGGCGCGCAGTTCGTTGAGGAGTTCGATGCCGCCCATCTCGGGCATCAACAGGTCGAGCAGGATCAAGCCCGGCGGGGCTTCGGTGAGCCGTTGCAGAGCCTCCCGCCCGTTGGCCGCGGTCGCCACGGTCCAGCCTTCCGCGGTGAGAATGCGCTGGAGCAAATCGCGCGTGGCCTCGTCGTCCTCGACGATCAAAATCGGCCGCAGCGAGGTTTGCTTGCGATACCGCTCGAGCATTTCCGAGAACCGATCCGGCGCCAGCGGTTTGCCCAAATCGTCGCCGACCCCGAGCGCGTAGCCATATTTCCGGCCTTCGACAACGGTGAGGAGAATCACCGGGAGATTCGCCAGTTGCGTGTCCGCGCGCAAAATCGAGAGCAACCCGACGCCATCCGAACCGAGCGCACCCAGATCGAGCGCGATGGCCAGCGGCTTGATGCGGCGGGCCATTTCCAAGCCGTCGGGACCACTCTCGGCCGGCTCCACGCGAAAGCCCTCGCCGGTGAGGAACTGGCTCATGCGGTCGCGATTGGCGGGGTGGTGGTGAATCACCACCACCGCCGCTTTGAACGGATCACTCGGCGTGCGCTCCCCGAGTCCCGTCGGCGTGACCTCGGGTTTCGTGAGCACGGCGGGCAGTTCGAGCGTGAACGTCGAGCCTTTGCCGAGTTCGGTTTCCACCGTGAGGTCGCCCTGCATCAACCGGGCAAAACGCCGGCTGATCGCCAGCCCGAGACCGGTGCCGCCGAACTTGCGCACCGTCGTGGAATCACCCTGATTGAAGGCGGTGAAGAGCCGCTTCAGTTGTTTCTCGCCGATGCCAATGCCGGTGTCCGCGATGCGAAAGCGCAGGTGGTCGCCCGTCGGTTTGGCCAGCCGTTCCACCGTGAGCGTGATCTGCCCGTGGTCGGTGAATTTGCTCGCATTGCTCAACAAATTAAACAGCGACTGCCGCAGCTTGGTCATGTCCGCCGTCATCACGCCGAGGTCGGTGGGGCAATGAATTTCGAGGCGGTTGCCGTTTTTGATGACCAACGGATGCACCGTGCTGACGGTTTCGGCCACGAGCGTGGCGAGGTCAAACGTCTCGAGGTTCAACTTCATCTTGCCCGCCTCGAGCTTCGAGAGGTCGAGGATTTCATTGATGAGTTTCAGGAGGTGCTCGCCCGCCGCGTGAATGCGGCGCAAATCCTGCGTGAAACCGGGCACCTCGAGCACCTCCGCCTCCTCCTGCAGGATTTCGCTGTAGCCGATGATCGCCGTCAGCGGCGTGCGCAACTCGTGGCTCATGTTGGCGACGAACGCGCTCTTGGCCCGGTTCGCGTCCTCGGCTTTTTCCTTGGCGGCCTGCAACTCGGCGGTGCGCACGGTCACCAACTTCTCGAGATCAGCCCCGCTGTTCTGCAACTGCAGATCGCGCGCCTGAATTTGCGCGAGCATCTCGTTGAAGCCGTTCACGAGCTCGCCCAATTCGTCGCGGCGCGCGCCCTGGGC
Organism: Verrucomicrobiota bacterium; assembly: GCA_043757645.1. GTDB lineage: Bacteria > Verrucomicrobiota > Verrucomicrobiia > Limisphaerales > BJHT01 > BJHT01. Next base: position 653 of record JAYVOY010000016.1, on the reverse strand, counting down.
GCGCAGCGAGTAATTTTTTTGCTCCGTCACCGTCTTCATCGTCTCCAGCAAACGATGAATCGGCTCCGTCAACTTCCGCTGCAAACCCGCCGCGAGGAACACCGCCGAGAGCACACAGAACAGCAGCGCGAGCAAGCCCGTGCTGAAACACTCGGCCAAAAACTCGCGCGCCAACGTGGCGTCGCACTCCAGATACACCGCGCCCACGAGCTTGCCCGCGGCGTTCCGCACGCCCTTCGTGTAGCGCAGCGGCCCGACCGCCAACCCCTCGGGCGGCGCCTTCGCCGGCGGCGGGCGCGTGAATCCCGCGCGCGTGAAACTCCCCGCCACACTGCCATCGGCCCGGTACAAAACCCCCGCGACGATCTCGGCGTGGTCCCGAAGAATAGCCAGAATCTCGCGCGCGCCCGCCGGGTCATCGCGCTCCAGCACCGGCCGGCTCGTGTGCCCGAGGAGCGTCGCCAGCGTGATCAAGTCCGCCTGCACCCGGCGCTGGTGCCACACCGCCGCCGCGCCGAAAAAAATCGCGCACGCCAGCACCAACGCCACGCCGCTCGTGCCCACGATCATCAGACGGATCCGCGCGGGCAGTGATTGGGAATCGGCGATTGACATGGCTGGATGGATTTATGTGGCGGGCAAAGTCACCGCGC
>JAYVOY010000015.1:0-2886 GCA_043757645.1 Verrucomicrobiota bacterium | reverse complement strand
CGCCGAATTTCATCCCAGTCTGCCGTCGTCAGCGCGGTGGCGGGCTGGCCCATGCCGTCGCGAAGCAGGGCTTCCAGTTCGGGCGATTCGAATTCGTTGGTCTCCTGCGCGCGCAGCAACCGGAGGGCCTCGCTGACCACTTCGGACGGGGACTGGTAATCGCCACGGACAACTTTTTCCGCGACGAAGTTTGCCAGCGCGGGAGGCAGCGTGATTTCCAAACTCATGGCGGGAATTTGTGTGTGGGTTGGTGGCGAGTCAAACCGCGAGTGGGGTGCGGCGATCGCGCGGGCGCATCTCAGTTGTGTGCATCCCTGTTTTCCTCTCATTAGCACCCGGCTTCAGCCGGGTGTCCGGGCACCAGCGAAACGAGAACCGCTTCAGCGGTTTGAGCGGCGTGAAAACCGCTGAAGCGGTTAAAGACAACGGTCGGCCTCGGTCACCCGGCTGAAGCCGGGTGCTAATGAGATTTCCAAAACGGTTGGAATAAATCGAGATGTGCCCCGCTCTCGCGTGGTTGTTCATTCGAGATTCCGCCCAAACCTCCACCGATAGCCAACGGCACGCCCTTACCGCGCGGCCTTCTTTGCGTTGCCAAGGCACCAAAGATTTTTGTGCGTGCGGATGAAGATTTCGCCGCGGCTGAGGGCGGGCGAGGCGTTGCACGTTTCGTTGCCGAGGGAATTGACACGGACGAGTTGGAAGGTCGGGCTGGCTTTGAGCACAAGCGTGTCGCCGGATTTGTTGGGGACGAGGAGATGCTCGCCGGCGAGGACCATCGAGGACCACGAGTCGCCCTGCGGGCCGGTGCCTTTCACGCGTTCCTGCCAGATGGTTTTGCCGGTGGTGAGGGCGAGGCATTCGGCGATGCCGTCGCTGTTGAGCACGTAAACGTGGTCGCCCGCGATGACACCGCTGCCGAGACGATTCTTTGTGCGGACGCTTTGCCAGAGGCGATGGCTGGCGGTGACGTCGCCGGTGCCGCCGGTTTTCACAGCGACGGTGGTGCCGAGATAACCGCCCATGCCCACGACGACACCGTTGCCGAAAATGGGCGAGGCATAGACAAGCTCGTTGAGGCCGTCGCAGTGCCAGAGTGGTTTGCCGGTGACGGGATCGAGGGCACGAATTTGTTGCGGGAAGGTTTGGAGAAGTTCGTCGTGGTCGCCGCTGCGAATGACGAGCGGCGTGGTGAAGGTGCCGACCATCCCGCCGCGTTCCTGGCCTTGGAAACCATCGGTGCGCGGGCGCGCGATGATGTTCGGCTCGGCGAATTCCCACAGGGTTTTGCCGGAAGTTTTGTCGAGCGCGATCAGGCGGGCGTTGAGGCCGGGGCCGAAGTAGAGGAGGCACGCGTCGCCGTGAAGCAGCGGCGAGGCGGCGTAGGCCCATTCGTGTTCGTGCTGGCCGAGGTCGCGGCGCCAGAGTTCCTTGCCGTTCAGGTCCCAGCAGAAAAGTCCGGCGGAGCCGAAGAACGCGATCACGCGCGTGCCGTCGGTGACGGGCGAGGCGGCGCAGAAGGGATTTTTTCCGTAGCGTTTCTCGGGCTTGGTCCAAGTGGTGCCTTGTTGCCAAAGTTGTCTGCCGGTGGCGCGGTCGAAGCAAATCACGGTGCGGCCGCCGGATTTCTCGAAGGCTTGGGTGAGGAAGATTTTGTCGTCCCAGACGATGGGTGACGAATCGCCGGGTTCGGGCAGCGGCGTTTTCCATTTCACATTTTCGGTCGCGCTCCAAGTGAGGGGGAAATCTTTTTTGGGGGAAATGCCGTCGCCGGTGGGGCCGCGCCAAGTGGGCCATTGGGCGGCGTGCGTGAGCGTGGTGACGAGGGCGAGCGTGGCGATCAGGGCGAGGCGAGAGGGAGTTGAAATCATGGGGCGAGATTAGTCACGGGGCGCGTTGGCGGGCAAGGGTGCCGCGGAAATGACGAATGACGAATGACGAATGACGAGGGGCGCGGTGGTGTGGGACCGCCGCCGTCTCGGCGGCTCAGGGCGTCCGTAAAATAGTGCGGCGTGTTTGGCCCAACGGGCGTCGCGTTCGCGGCGGTTTGGGTTTGGAGAGCACAGAACAGGGCCAACCCTGCGGACTGGTCACGCCGTGAGCCGCCGGGACGGCGGCGGTCCGGGGCGAGGGGCTTGACCGGCGGGGACGTTGGTCGCATGAACGGCGCGCGGCGTGTGGCGCGAATTTTTATGGAAGCTGATTTGAAAACGGCGGTGGAAAACCTCGGGCTGGAGCAGTATCGGCGGCACATTTTTTTGTGCGCGGATCAGACGGAGGCGAAGTGTTGCGCGAAGGAGGCGGGTTTGGTGGCGTGGGAATTTCTCAAGGCGCGGTTGAAGGAGTTGAAGCTGGTGGGGCCGGAGCCACTGGTGTTTCGGACAAAGGCGAATTGCCTGCGCGTGTGTGTGCGGGGGCCGGTGGCGGTGGTTTATCCGGAGGGCGTTTGGTATCACTCGTGTCATCCGCCGGTGCTGGAGCGGATCATTCAGGAGCACTTGATCGGGGGAAAACCGGTGGCGGAGTTTGTGTTCGCGACGAATCCGAATTTTGCGGCGGAGTGATATCCGCCGCGGTTTGTAGGAGTCGAGGTGGCGAGTCTCCAACTCCATTCCGCGCGTAAACCGTTCACTTTTTCCGAAGGACGGATTGACGCGGTGGGCGTGAACGGAGTGCTTCGACAGGAGGCCGATTGCCGCGGAGGAAAAGGTTGGAGTCTCGTTACCTCGACTCCTACAACGCCGCGTCCCGCAGGCCCGCGAGGGCGAGGAGTTTGGCGGTTTCGCGGTAGGCTTCCTCGACCCACTCGATGATTTTTTCGGGCTGCGGCGAGTACTCGAGTTCAATCGAGATCACGCCGTCGATGGCGAGTTCCTTGATGGCTTG
>JAYVOY010000014.1:0-10733 GCA_043757645.1 Verrucomicrobiota bacterium | reverse complement strand
CGGCGGCGGGGTGTGTTTGGTTTGGGCCTTTATTCACAGCCCTTCCGACGCGCTTCCCGCCCCTCCGTTCAATCCCACTATGATTTTTTCAGGCTAAGGCGATGAGCGATGAGTTGGATGGGTGGCGGCGCGCCTGTGGCCTGCCGAATCTCACGGATGAGTTGGAGCTTGGGATTTGGTTCTTCGCTCCGCTTCCATTTCACCTCTGCGGCTGCATGAGCAAAGCAGCGTTGCCCGATTCCCTTGCCAACGTAGAAGAGCCGCCTCGGGTCAGTTTTAGGCTTGCGCGGGTCAAGCAACGCATAGACGTAGCTGCCGATGGCCTCGATTGTCTCAGGGCTGAACCTGTTCATGCACGACCTCCTTTCCAGCAAAGCTCCGCGAACAACCCGATGGCCGGCTGCTCGACGAGCTGGTCTTTGGCGTAGGTGTGGAACATGGCATCGTTTTCAAAAGTGGGGGAGGCCAGCAGACGCGGCAGCAGCAGGTCGCGCGTCGGGCGGAGGGTTTGGATTTGGCGGCTCATGGCGATTTCAATCCCACACATAAGCTTCGTCATGCTCGACGCCATATTTCTTGAGGAACATCCGGAACTCTTCTTGAAATGTTCGCGTGCGATGGTGCTCCTCTTGGTTGTCAATGTAGGCGCACAGGGAATCCAGATCCGTCGGGCCGACGGAGAAGCAACCGTAGCCACGTTGCCACGCGAACGTGGTGAGGCTGGGGGCTTGGGTTTTCAACCATTTCGACGAAGCGGTTTTCAAGTTTTCCACCAAGTCCGCGATGGTCAGCGTGCGCGACAACCGGATGGCCAGATGCACATGGTCCGCCACCCCGCCGGCCCGATAACATTCGCAGCCCGCGTTTCGGGCGACCGTCGCGAGATAGGCGTGGAGATTGGGCCGTGTGTCGGGATCAAGGAACGGACGGCGTTCCTTCGTGCTGAAGATAACGTGAATGACGACGAGGCTCAGAGATTGTGGCATGGCAGTTATGGTGGGCCAAAGGCCCGTTTCATACCAGCCCGGGGCATCGCCCCGGGAATCGTGACCACCCAAATATTCCCCAGCGCCAACGGCGCGACCGATACCAGCATGGGGCAACGCCCCATGTCACGATGACAAGAAATGCCCGAGCGCCAACGGCGCGATTCATCCGTCCGACCGGGTGTGTGACTGGATGATGAATGGCGCATGGCGGTGGGATGGAACGGGCTCTCAGCCCTCACGATATTTGTGGCCGGTAACCTGGGGCGTTGCCCCAGGCTGGTTTGAGGGTGCGCCGTTGGCGCTGACGGAGGCCAGTTCCACCTGCCCCGACAGCAGACGCGGCAGCAGCAGGTCGCGCGTCCGGCGGAGGTTTTGGATTTGCGCTTCAAGGGTCGCGATTCGGCCCAGCGCGGCGGCGGCAATTGTCGTGACGCGATTCTCCAACGAATCGGTGCGGCTGTCTTTTTCCGATGGAGCGACGCAGTGCATGATTGCCGGGCGAAGATACCAACGAGTTTCCATTCCAACAAGCACCGCCTCCAGAGCGAGTGTGGAATCCGAACGTGTCGCCCTTTCCGGGCTTGGTGAATCTGGTGGGCGCTGAACCCAGGGCGTTGCCCTGGGCTATCATCTGTCGGGCTTTCAGCCCTTTCAATCAGTGTGCATCAGCGTCAATCAGCGGTTGAACTTCTTTGCGGCCTTTGCGTTGAGTTCGACACCTCACCCTCAATCCCTCTCCCCGTTCGAGGCGGAGAGGGAGAAGCGTTCGCGTGGTTTGCGTGGTTCGCGGTTCTCTTTTGCGACTCCGCGCCTTTGCGTTTTTGCGTTGAAAGCAGGCAGGCGAGACGCCCGCGCCACCTCACGGCCATGATTCCAGTTTCAATCCGTTGACGCGCTGGAATTCCTGCGTGTTGTTCGTCACCAGCGTCAGACCGCTGGCGAGGGCTTGTCCCGCGATGAGCAAATCATAAGGGCCAATCGGCTGACCTTGCCGTTCCAAGCCGGTGCGAATCCGCGCCGCGGTTTCCGCCGCCGCGCGGTCCAGCGGCAGTTCGATGATGGCGGAAATGAACCGCTCGACTTTCTGGCGTTCCTTCGCCGGGTCTTGTGCTTTTTCCACGCCGTAGAATAATTCGTAAACCGTGACCATCGAGACGGCGCAATCGGTTGGCGCGAGCTGGCTCAACCTTTGCACCATGCCGGGTCGTTGCCGCAGCACGCCGATGCAGGTGTCCGTGTCGAGCAAGTGGGTCATGGCCGCCTACAGGTTTTTCACCGGCGGCAGTTGGCCTTGCTCTGGACGCTTGAACGCGGGGTCGGTGATGCGAATGGAATCGAAGAAGCCTTCCGGCCAGGTCTTCGGCTTCGCTGGCTCTAACACAACCGAATCGCCGTCTTGACGAACGAACACGTTTCTCGGCAGGTGAACGCTCTTGGGCAGGCGAACGGTTTGACGGTCGCCTTCGACGGTGACGGTTGCTGTTTCCATATTCGTGTCCGTTGTTGTTCTTACGGTCGCCGATCTACCACGTTTCACGCCTTCGCGTAAAGCTCGCTGCCCTTCTCGGTGAACTCGCGGGACTTTTCTTCTATCCCCTTTTGCAACGCTTCTCCTTCGGCGATGTGGCAGGCGGGACGCCCGCGCTACCTTGCACGGCCAGTCACCACAGCCGTTTGATTCCGTAAGCATCCAGCGCCTCATCACTGCTCACGAGTGGCAGATTCTCCGCCAAACATTGCGCGACGAGCAGGTGGCAGCGGTGGCCGGACGATGGCCGCGTGGGAAAGAGTCAGAGTCTTGTTACCTCGATTCCTACAAGAGACGAGGGGTTCAGAAGCGCAGGGAGACTTGGGCGAGGACGGCGCGTTGGACGGCGTTGACGATGGTCTTGGTGTATTGGTCCGCCGCGTATTCGAAGCGGCGCGGCGAGATGAGGTTCTGGCCGGTGATCGAGAATTCCACGTTGCGGGTGGCGTGCCAGCCGAGGCGGACATCGAGGTCGAGATACGACGAGACGTTCAACTGCGCCAGGTGATCGACGTAGCGGCCCCACAGGTCCAACTCGAAACCGTGGGGCAGGTCGAAGGAGGAACGCAGCGAGACTTGATGCCGGGGGTCGGTGCCTTCGCCGAAGATGGGGTTGGCGGTGCCGTGAAAATCCACGAAGAGATGCGAGTAGGCGCCGGTGAGCCGCCACGATTGGGTGACCTGCCATTTGGAGGAAAGCTCAAACCCGTAGCTGTCCACGCTGCCTTGGTTGACGGCGGTGTTCTCGTAAGTGCCGGCGGCAAAATTGACGCTGCCGCGACCATCCACGATCCGGTTGTAGTTGTTGTAAAAGAGCGCGGAGTCGAGGGAGAAATTTTCGCGCGGCTGCCAGCGATGGCCGAGTTCGTAGGCGATGACGCTGGTGGCTTGCACGCCCTTGTCGCCATTGCCGACAACGGTGAGGGGCAGGGCCGCCGTGGTGGGAATCACGATGCCGTGAATGCCGTCGAGATTGCGGCCGGGGACTTGGACCGCGCGGGTGACGGCGCCCCAAAGGGTTTGTCGTTGGTTCGGCGTGAAGGCGAGGCGGGCACTGGGCTGGTACTCGAAGCCGGTGAAATCGTTGTGCTCAAGTTTGGTGCCGAGCGTGAGGCGCAGGCGGTCTTCGACGAGAGTAATTTCATCTTGGAAAAAGCCCGTGACCAACTGCCAGTTGCGTTCGGTGGGGCTCCAGTTGATCCATGCGGGATCCGAATTGCGGAAGTGATCGGGGAGGTAACGGTAGCCAAAACCGTAGGTGAAATTCTGCCGCAGCGGCAGGGCGAAGCGATGCTGGAAATCGAAGTCGAGGGTGTTGCGGTAGCCATCCATCAGGGTCGCGGTGCGTTCCGCGCGGTCGTAGTAGGCTTGGATTTGCAGGGTGTTTTCGTCGCCGAGTTCCGTTTCCATCCGCGCGACGACATTCTGGCCGCTGACGTGGTAAGCCTCGTTGTTGGTGGCAATGACCGGGCCGCTGAAGGGGATAAGCGGTCGCTGGGCGGTCACTTGTTGGTGGCGCTGGTTGCCGTAGTAGGCGTCGCCGTGCAGCGAGAGTTTTGTCGGGCCGATGGTCCAATCGCCGCGCACGCCGCCCTGCGTGTGGTCCCAGCCGTCGAAGCCGTTGGCGAGGCTGTCGGTGTTGCGATATTTGAGGTAGCCGCGCACGAAACCATTTTCCCCGGCCTTCGCGCCGAAGCGGGCTTCGCCGCTGCCGCGTTCCTCGGTGCCGTAAGCGCCGGCGGCGTAGGCGCCCTGGGTGTCCTTCGCGCTCTTGGTGATGATGTTGATAACGCCGTTCACCGCGTTCGCGCCCCAGATGGTGCCGCCGGGTCCGCGGATGACTTCGATGCGGTCAATGTCCTCGAAGAGATAATCCTGCGTGTCCCAATAAACGCCGGAGAAGGACGGCGTGTACACACTGCGGCCATCAATGAGCACGAGGAGTTTGTCGGCGAAGCGCGAGTTGAATCCGCGCGCGGTGACGGCCCATTTGTTGGCGTCCATTTGCGCGACGCTCATGCCGGGGGCCAGGCGCAACGCCTCGGGAATACTGCGTGCGCCGGAGCGGCGGATTTCCTCGCTGGTGATGACGGATACCGCGGCTGCGGTGGTGAAGAGATCTTCCTCACGCTTGGACACGGAGGTGATTTTCTCGGCCTGCAACCATTTCAATTCCTGCGACAGGGCGCGGGAATTCGCGGCGTTGGTCGTGCCGGTGAGCGCGGTTGCCGTGGTTGCCGCGGGCGCGGGCGAACCCGCCGGTACGACGGGCGTGACGGCCTCGGCCGCGGAACTCGAGGCGGTCGAGAAGTGCGCGGTCAGCGCGAGCGCGGCGGCGGCCCCGAACCGGCGCGCGATGCGGGCGGAGCGTGAGGGCGACGGGGATCGATTCATGATTCAGAATGTTGTTTGCAATCCGCGCTGGTGTGGGCCTGCCAGCAGGAAAAATTGTCGGCTGGCTCGGAAAGCTTCGCTGCCGGGCGGTTTCAACGGGCGAAACCGTCGCACGGCGCGCGCACGCAAAGCAATTGTTTTGGCGGGCACCCTGAACGAATGGGCGCAGCGTGACACTGCCTCGGAATGCCGCCCGGACGTAGCGCCGCCGTCCCGGCGGCTCACCGCGTGACCGGTCCGCAAGGTCGGCCCGCCCCGCGCGGCTTCGCGCGCCCGCCCGCGGCTTTACACGCCCGCGCCGGCGTGCGCATATTCCGGCGAGCTTTTCCCCAAAATATGTCCATCGCTACCTGGAGTGACGAACAACTCGACCGCCTGCGCCGCCGCGGCGATCCGCTCGCGGACGGTTTGGTGACGCGGCTGTACGAGCAGCCGGACGCGGGCGGGATTCCGTTCGGGCGCGCGGGCTTCAATCACATTCTCAGCCTCACGGACAAGATGCAGGCGGCGCCCGAGTTGGTCTTCGCGAATGGCTCGGAACTCCACCGGCAGTTGCACGCGATGCCGCCGGAGTTTGTCGATTACTTCGACCCGCTCGAACTGCCGCCGTGGGTGGACGCGGCGAAGCTCGAACTCGCGAGCCGCCTGTGGGCGGAGAACTCGCTCGGCATGTTGGTCGTCCTGTTCCTCGGGAGTCTGCCCGCGTGTTACTTGATGGCGCGCGGGATTCCGGCGTTGTACCGCACGGATAAATTGCGCAATCCGAATTACATTTCGCAGCGGATTTACGAGACGGGTCTGATGCTCGAGGCGGTGTTGGGTAAAGGTGGTTTCAAAATTCTCACCGACGTGACCGCGAACCGCGGAACGCAGCCACCGCCGCATCACGAACTGCTCGCCGACTTGAATCAGCTCGATCCCGCGGGCGCGTGGATCGCTGACGGGCACGGACTCCGGCGCCAAGGGACCGCGCCGGCAGTGGCGTTCACGCCGGCCGCGCTGGCGCAGGCGCGCGCGCAACGCGTGGCCCAATCTCCGCCGAAACGGTTTCTCTGGGGCGCGGGTTATATCACGACCAAGAAGGTGCGCTTCCTCCACGCGTCGATGCGTTACCTGCTGCAATATCCCGGCTCCGCGAAGCCCGCGGGCGCCGCCGCCAGCGCCCCCGTCGGTGCGCCCGCCAACCTCGCGCCCGTCTTCGCGCAACGCACCGACGCGTGGGACGCGGCGAGCCTCGGGCTGCCGGTGAATCAGGAGGATCTCGCCTACACGCTGCTCACGTTTGGCTACGTGATTCTCGCGGGGCTGGAGCAATGGGGCTGCAAATTTTCGGGCGAGGAACGCCACGCCTTTCTCCATCTCTGGCGCGTCGTCGGGCACGTTCTTGGCGTCGAGGACGAACTCATGACGGATGACTGGGACGAGGCCGGGCGCATTTACCAACGCATTCAAAAGCATCAGGCCGGCAGTTCGGAGGCGGGCGTCGCGCTCACGACGGCGCTGCGGGAATTCATCGAGGATTATCTGCCGCCGTATTTCGGCGCGGACAAAATCCTGCCGCCGCTGGCGATTCGCGATTTGGTTGGCGCGGACGCGGAATTGTTGCTGCCCGAGCCGGTGCGCGCGCTGGCGCGGAAACCCGCGCGGCGCGCGTTGTGGTGGGCCTTTCGCAGCGTGCTCCGCGCGTATTACTGGCTGCGCAATCACGTGTTACGCCGGCTGCCGGGCGTGACGGGGCTGTTCGCGAATTTGCTCACGCGCGTCGCCGAGGAATTGATCGAGAGCTGCCGCGGCGCGTACGCGCGCGAGCCGTTCTTCGTGCCGGTCAACGCGACGAAATGGCTGCCGCAGCACGGTGCCAGCCCGCATTTTCTGCGGCGGCTCAAGGCGTGGCGGCGGCGCGTTTTCAACGGGATGTTTGTCGCGCTCGGGGCGTTGTTCACCGGCGTGCTGGGCGCGGGGGCGGCGGGCTTTGGGTGGTGGTTGGACCGGGATTTCGGCCGGGTCGCAGGGTGGATTTCCGTGGCGGGTTTCGTTGTCGCGTATCTGGCGATGAACTGGTGTTTGCCGCGCGTGTTTGCCGCGCGACCGGTCTTGGCAGACTTTTCCCCCGTCGAATTGCCGGGCTGAACCGTAACCATGCAGTAGGACCGCCGCCGTCCCGGCGGCTCACACCGTCCAAGCGGGGCGAACGCGCGGATTTTCCGCAGCCCCAAATGCTCACTGAATCGGGAGCCAAAAGCGCGCGGACAATTGGGCCGCGCGGACTTTCCCACGCCGGGGAGCCGCCGAGACGGCGGTGTTCCATCAATTGCATCGTTACGGCTGAACGGCCGCCAGGGAACTCAGCGGCCCCTGCGCCGGCGTGACCGCCGCCACGCCCCCGCCGCGAAAAAAGTTTTGCCAACCGCGCATCTCAGGCTTGCGGCACCCCGGCCAGTGTCCCACAGTCCCGCGCAGTTCAACCCATGTGGAGCCGCCCAAATGTCACTCGTCGCCAAGCGCTGCGCGCGCTGGCGCTCGCGGCTTTGGGTGCGCCGCTCGCGCCGCTGGTGCGCGCGCAAAACGGGGCCGGGCCGACCATCCACTTCTACAGTCCCGAGACGAACCTCAATAATTTCAGCACGCTCAAGGGCGAATTTGATTCCTTTCTGGCGACCGCGGGCGGCGGCAAGTTCCAACCCCACAGCGACCGCGCCGCGTTCGAGCGGGCGCTCGAAAACAAGGGCGATTTGTTTTTCATGTCGAGCTGGCATTTCGCCCAGCTCAAGAGCCGTGACACGCTCCGGCCCGCGCTCATCGGCCGCATCAAGGACAAGTCCACCCAGCGCCACCTCCTCTGCGCCAAAAAATCCGTGGCCAGCATCGCCGCGCTCAAGGGCCAGCGCGTGGCCTCGGCGGGCAACAAGGCCTTCACCGCGAGTTTGCTTGCCGACTTGGTGGGCGCGGATCATCGCACGATTTTTCCGGAGCAAAACATTCTGCCGGTGCCGAAGGATTTCGACGCCCTGATCGCCATTGGTTTCGGCTCCGTGCAGGCGGCGGTGGCCTCCGAGAGCAGTCTGGAACGGCTCGCCAAAAACAACCCCCGCCAGCACGACGCGCTGGCGCAACTGGCCAAAGGCCCCGAGCGGCTCCTGCCCATCATCGTCGCGCCCGCCGCGGCCGGGGCCGGCGGCGCCGCGGTGCTGAAAGTTCTCGCGGGCATGGGTGCCGATGTTGAGGGGCAGCAACGCCTGCGGTTGCTGGGCCTCGATGCCCTCGTCCCCCTTTCCGACGCACAACGCCAAGAACTCCGCAAATGAACGCGCTCGTTTACCCGCCCTCGCCACCGCCGCCGCCGCGCCCCCCGCGCGTCGCGCCCGCGCTGGCGACCCTGCTGCTGTTGGGGGTGCTGCTCGTCCCGGCCTGCTTCCGCGCCGTCGCCGCCGACGCCCCCGCCCGCGTGCTCGTCCTCAATTCCGATGCCGCCATCACCCGCTACAACGAGGCGCTGGCGGCGTTCAAGGAGACGCTGGGTTCCCCCGTCACCGAGTTCAATCTCGCCACTTCGAACGAGTCGATGCTGCGCCGCACGCTCACCGCGGAACGCCCCACGATCATATATTGCCTCGGCGGCAAAGCCTACACGAGCGCGCTCAAGGTGGCCGGCGGCGTGCCCATCGTTCTGAGTTCCGCGATCAACTGGGAGCGCTTCAAAGTGGACCCCAAGACCACCCGCGTCGTCGCCAATGAACTGCCCGCCGTCAGCCAACTCACGTTGTTCCGCCAGTTCTTCCCGAAACTCCAGCGCGTCGGCGTCATCTACACCGCCGGCATGAACCGCCAGTGGTTTGCGCAGGCCGTCGCCGCCGGCAAGGAAGTCGGCATCGAAGTCATCGGCCGCACCATCACGCGCAATGCCCAACTCGGCGGCGCGCTGACGGAACTGACCCGCAAAGTGGACGCGCTCTGGCTGATGCCCGACCCGGATGTGCTGGATGACGAGACCTCCGTGAAACTCTATTTCGACCGCGCCGATGCGGCGAAAATACCCGTCTTCGCCTACTCTGCGGTGTACACCAATTTTGGTCCCACGCTGGTGATTGCGCCCGACATGCAGACCGTGGGCCGGCAGGCCGCCGGGATCGTGCAGGACTTCGCGGGCGCGTCCGCGGTCACCACCCCCGGCGGTTCCGAAGTGACGCTCAATCTCCAGCGCGTGCGCAAATACAACCTCGAATTCAACCGCGAGGCGCTCGACTCGGTGAACCACCTCATTCGGTAGCGTGCCGCATGGAACCGCCGGCCCAGATCAAACACGGCATTCGCTGGAAACTCCTCGTCACGATGATCGGGTTGATCGTCGTGCTGCTCGCGGTTCACTCCTCGATCGAAATTGCCGCCGGCCGCCGCCTCATCCGGCGCGAAACCGACCGGCGCGTGGCCCTGATGCGCGACGTGCTCGTGGCGCGCGGCGAGGGCGCGGCCACGCAATTCGCCAAGGAAATCGGCAACCACATCGCGGGCCTGGCGTTCTCGAGCGTTTCCGAAACCGTCACCAACGCCACGCGCCTCAACCCGCAACTCACCTACGGGATTGTGCTCAACACCAATGCGCAGGCCCTCGTCCACGCGGGTGCCAGCGGGACGTTGCTCCACTTTGACGGCGAGTTGAAACCCTACCCCGGCGCGAACGACCGTTTCGCCGCCGCGCAGACCCGCATGGTCGCGCACGATGTTTTCGAGGGCGGGATCGAAACCCTCGAAATCATCGCGCCAATCATCGTCGGCAATGAACGCTGGGGCGTGCTGCGCCTGGGCTATTCGCTCGCCAACTTGCACCGCGAGATCGCCAGCTCGCGGGAGCAGATGAACCGCCAGGTCGAGGCCGTCATCACCCGCAGCGTGCTCACCGCGGGCGGCATGGTGCTGCTCGGGATGCTCGTCGTCGCGTTTCTCGCGCGCCGGATTTCCGAGCCGCTCCAGCGCGTCACCGAGTCCGCGCGCTTGTTGGCGACCGGCGATTTCAGCGCGGCCGAACGCCTCGCAGTGCGTTCGCAGGATGAGGTCGGCGTGCTCGCCCAGGCGTTCACGAAAATGGCGGCCAACCTCCGCGACACCTACGCGCAACTCGAGGAATCCAACCGCACGCTCGAACAAAAAGTCGCCGAACGCACCCGCGAACTCGCGCGCGTGACCGAGCTTGCCGAGGAGGCGCGCCAGCAGGCCGAGGGCGCCAACCGCACCAAAAGCTCCTTCCTCGCCAGCATGAGCCACGAGCTGCGCACGCCGCTCACCGCCATCATCGGCTTCTCCGAAATGCTCCTCGCCGAGGCGCGCGCCGAGGGCCGCGCCGAGGCCGCCGACGATCTCCAGCGCATCATGGATTCCGCGCGGCATTTGCTGAATTTGATCAACGAGATTCTCGACCTCTCCAAAATCGAGGCGCAAAAAATGGAGCTGCACCTCGAGCGCTTCGAGGTCAGCACCGTCATCCGCGAGGTCACCAACACGATCACCCCGCTCGTCAAAAAGAAGACCAACAAACTCGTCATCACCACCGCGCCCAACCTCGGCTCGATGTTCGCGGACATCGTGAAAATCCGCCAAAACCTCCTCAACCTCCTCAGCAACGCCAACAAGTTCACCGATCAGGGCGAGGTCCGCCTCACCGTCGAACGCGTCACGCGCGACGGCGGGGACTTGCTGCGCTTCATCGTCGCCGACACCGGCATCGGCATGACGCCTGAGCAAGTGGGCCGCTTGTTCCAGGCGTTTCAACAGGCCGACAGCTCCACCTCGCGCAAATACGGCGGCACCGGCCTCGGCCTCGTCATCTC
>JAYVOY010000013.1:0-2895 GCA_043757645.1 Verrucomicrobiota bacterium | reverse complement strand
TCGATGACGGTGAGGTCGGCAATCGCGCCGGGCGTGAGCGTGCCGCGTTCGAGCTTGAGCAGGCGGGCGGGGGCGACGGTGTATTTCTCGATGACCCGCGCGAGCGGGAGGCGGCCCGAGTGGTAGAGCTGCATGAGCGAGAGGGCCAGTTCGTTCTCGAGGCCGGTGATGCCGAAGGGCGCGAAATCAAATTCCACTTCCTTCTCGAAATCGCAGTGCGGCGCGTGATCGCTGCACAACACGGCGAGCGTGCCGTCGGCGAGTCCCGCGAGAATCGCCTCGCGGTCGCGCGCGGCGCGGAGCGGCGGATTCATTTTGAAATTGGTGTCGAACGCCGGCCACACGGGACGCCGCGCGGGGTCGGGTTCGTAGCCGAAAATGCTCCGGCCATCCTCCGCCCAAAACTTCTCGCTGCCGGCGACCGCGGCGTCCGTGAGCGTGAAGTGGTGCGGGCAGGCTTCGCCGGAAATGGGCACGCCGCGTTGTTGTGCCTCGCGCAGCAGGCGGATGCTCCCGGCGGTGCTGATATGCTGGCAGTGGACGGTCGTGCCGGTGAGTTCCGCGAGGAGGATGTTGCGTTGCACGATCGCCTCCTCGCCGACCGCGGGCCAGCCGCGCAAACCGAGCTTGGTGCTCCAGTAGCCCTCGTGCATGACGCCCTCGGTGACGAGCGAATAGTCCTGGCAATGATCCATCGCGGGCAGGCCGAACATGCGCGCGTATTCGAGCGCGCGGCGCATGAGATCGTTGTTCTGCACGCAATGGCCGTCGTCGGTGATCGCGACGACGCCCGCCTTGAAGAGTTGTCCGATGGGCGCGAGTTCCTCGCCCGCGATGCCTTTGGTGATCGCGCCGGCGACGAAGACGTTCACCGAGTTTTCCCGCGCCGCTTTTTCCCGCAGCAACGCGACGACGGCGGAACTGTCGATCGCGGGCGTCGTGTTCGGCATGCACACGACGGAGGTGAAACCGCCTTTCGCCGCGGCCTTGATGCCGGTGGCGATGGTCTCCTTCGCGGACTGGCCCGGCTCGCGCAAATGCACGTGCAGATCAATCAAACCGGGGCAAACGACCTTGCCGCGCGCGTCGCAGCGCCGGATTTGCGCGGGCGCGGCCGCCGCGGCGTCCGGCCCGACGGCGGCGATGCGGCCGTCGAGGACGAGCACATCCGCAGTGGCGTCGAGGTGGTTGGCGGGGTCGATGACGCGACCCCCGGTGAGCAGCAGGGAACTCATGCGGCGCGGACGATACAAGTACGCGAATTGACAACGCAAGCGCCCTCGCTAGGTTCGGCGCGGTCGCGGGCGTAGTTCAATGGTAGAACGGCAGCCTTCCAAGCTGCACACGAGGGTTCGATTCCCTTCGCCCGCTCCAACTCCCGCAAGGCTGGCAGAATGATTCCCCATGTTTAGCCGGAACCCTGCAATTGAGCCACGGATGAAACACGGATGGAACCCCGAGGGCCGGGACGTGGGTCCCGAGCTTTGGTTCCAAGGCGGGCACACGATTCGGTGAGTGGTCCAGACAGCGAAGAGCCGAACGCACGGACTCCTCTGTCTGTGTTCCATCCGGGTTCCATCCGTGGCTAAAGAATAGTTCCGGTTTAGAGCGTTGCCATTTTTCACGTGGCGCCGTCCGTCCCGGTGCCTTGGGGGCTTGAGCGCCAGTTTGGCGTGAACCGACGGACGCACCGCGCCGATCTGGAGATCGGCGCTCCGTTGCGCGCGGTGACGACACGGGGAGCGCACGAACATTGCTTTCCCGCGCGACAGTTCTTTCTCAGCGTTCCGAGGCGGGGATGTGGAGGGCGGCGAAGGCGGTGAGGCCGAAGCCTTTGGTTTTCATGCCCGCGGGGCGGACGTGATCGGCGGCGTGGCCGTTGAAGTTGACGAAGAGAGTCGCGCCGTCGGCGCTGAGTTTCATGCCGTAGGTGCCGGCGGGCAGGTAATCGTGCGCGTGCTCAAACGCGGGCGCGAGGAAGGCGAGGACTTTGCGGCGGCCGGTGGCGAGAGCGAATTGAATCACGGGCGTGCCGCTCTCCCACGCGCGTCCGTGGGAGCCGGGCAGGTAGTAGAGGAAACGCTCGTCGGGCGAGAGTTCGCAGACGGTGGTGTATTCGCCGGTGAGCCACGTGGGGCCGAGGAGTTGCAATTCATCGCGCGCGGGGGTGTAGCGGAAGAGGACGTTGGTGCCTTGCAGCGTGCCGTAGAAGTGGCCATCGCGCGATTCGCGCGTGGCGCAGCGGATGCCGGGCGTGTCGGCGAGACGTGTCTGGGTCGCGTGAAGCTGGCCGGTCGCGGGATCGAGGCGCAGCAGCGAGTTGGTGCCGTTGGCGATGATTTGGCCGTTGCGCAGCAGGGCGAAGGCGCGGTTGAAGCCGACGGAATTATCCGCGCCCTGATAAACAATTCTCTTCGTGCCGAGGTGAATTCCAAAGAGGGCGTCGCCCCCGCCCGCTTCGAGGTTGCACCACCAAATGTTGCGCTCGCGATCAAGCAGCGACGTGGCGGTGCAGCGGCGCGGCGGCAGATGGGCGAAGACCTCGACACGCTCGGTTGCGGGATCGTAGCGGTAGAGTTGGCCGCCGGGCAGCGCGTCGTTGAAGCCGTAACGCGCGTCGCCGGCCTTGCCGCTGGCGTTGAGGGTGCAACTGAAAAATATTTTGCCGTCGGCGGCCTCGTCGATCTTCGCGTGAATTTTGGACCACGCGACTTGTCCGGCGCGCGGCGGAACGACGCGCGACATATCCACAATCTGCCGCAGTTCACTCGTCTTTGGATCCCAGCGATACACGAAGCAGCGCGCGTTGCCGCCCGCGTCGTCACCGTGATCGCCGATGCCGCAATAGACGCGGCCATCGCTCGCGACGGTGAGGTCGCCCCACGAGGACCAGAG
>JAYVOY010000012.1:0-2903 GCA_043757645.1 Verrucomicrobiota bacterium | reverse complement strand
CCATGCCCGACGTGTTCACCAAAGCCAAGCGTTCCGCGGTGATGTCGCGCATTCGTTCGCGCGGGAATCGCGCGACGGAAGTGGCGCTGGCGAAATTGCTCCGACGAAATGGCATCACCGGCTGGCGGCGGCATCCGGCGATGTTTGGCAAACCGGATTTCATTTTTCGGAGCGCGCGGCTGGTGGTGTTCGTCGATGGTTGCTTCTGGCACGGCTGTCCGCGGCACTTGCGCTGGCCGAAGAGTCATCGCGGGTTTTGGAAAAGGAAGCTGCTCGCCAATCGGACGCGCGATCTTCTCGTCAACCGGACGCTGCGCCAACGCGGCTGGCGCGTGCTGCGCATCTGGGAGCACGAATTGGCCCGCAAGCACGAAGCGCGCTGCGTGCGGCGGATTTTGCGGTGGCTCGCGGCGGCGCCGCGCCCCTGCTGAAAGCGAACATTGGCGAATACTGCTTTGCCGCGGGAAGTCTCACAGCCCGCTTCCGAAAACCTCGGCCCGCACGGCTGCGTCACCGCAGTTCACCGGGGCGCGGCCGGGTTGGCAGTGAACCCAGACAGCCGCGCGGTCGCCGGGATTTGGCGGCGCGGGGCGGTGTCCGCGGAGACGAGATAATTTATGAATCGAAATTTGTTCGCGGGTGCTTTGGCTTTGGTGCTCGTGGTGCCGTCGTTGCTCAACGCGGCGGCGCCCGCGGCCAAGCAGGAGGAGAACAAGGGGCCGGTCAGTTACTACAAGCAGATTCGCCCCATTTTGCAGGCCAATTGCCAGGGTTGCCATCAGCCAGCCAAGGCGCAGGGCGGCTATGTGATGACGGATTTCGCGAAGCTCCTCGCGGGCGGCGACAGCAAGGACAAGACCCCCGCGGTGCTCGCGGGAAATCCCGACAAGAGCCTGCTCTACACGCAGATCGTGCCGAACAAGGCCGGCGAAGCCGAGATGCCCAAGGGCAAGCCGCCGCTGCTCGCGCACGAAATCGCACTCGTCCAAAAGTGGCTCACCGAGGGCGCGCACGACGACACGCCGGCTAACGCGCGGCAGCGTTACGATCAGGACCATCTGCCGGTGTACACGCTGCCGCCGGTGGTGACGTCGCTGGATTATTCGCCGGATGGGAAGTGGCTCGCGGTCGCGGGCTTTCACGAGGTGCTGTTGCACCAGGCCGATGGCTCGGGTCTCGCGGCGCGGTTGGTGGGGCTTTCCGAACGCATCGAGTCGGTGCGGTTTTCGCCCGACGGAAAATCGCTCGCGGTGGCCGGCGGGCAGCCGGGGCGCATGGGCGAGATTCAGGTGTGGGACCTCGAGAAGCGGAAACTGAAGCTCTCGGTGCCGGTGACTTACGACACGGTTTACGGCCTGAGTTGGTCGCCGGATGGGGGTTCGATTTCATTTGGTTGCTCGGACAATACGGTGCGCGCGATCCATTCGCAGACCGGCAAACAAACGCTGCAACAAGGCTCGCACAGCGATTGGGTGCTCGACACGGCGTTCTCGGCGAAGGGCGACCACATCACCTCCGTGGGCCGCGACATGACGGCCAAGCTCACCGAGGTCGCGACGCAGCGGTTCGTCGATAACATCACCTCGATCACGCCTGGCGCGCTGCGCGGCGGCTTTCACACGGTGGACCGGCATCCCACCGAGGATCAGGTCATCGTCGGGGGTTCGGATGGCGCGCCGCAGATTTTCCGCATTTTTCGCCAGACCGCGCGGCAGATTGGCGACAACGCGAATTTGATCCGCAAATTTCCCGACATGCTGGGCCGCGTCTTCAGCGTGCGCTACAGCGCGGACGGGAAGAAATTCGCCGCGGCCAGTTCGCTCGACAACAGCGGGCAGGTGGTCGTGTACGCGGCGGACGTGGGCGAAAAAATTCCCGACAACATCAAGAAGCTCCTCGAGAAACGCTCCGCCGCGCAGACGCCCGCGGAGAAAATGGAGATCGAGAAATTCCAGACCAGCGGGATCAAACTCGTCGCGCAGGCGGACATTGCGACGGCGGGAATTTACGCGGTGGCGTTCAGCCCGGACGGCAAGACGGTCGCGGCGTCAGGGCAGGATGGTGTGCTGCGTTTCATCGACGTGGCTTCGGCAAAAATCGCGAAATCGATTCCCTCCGCACCGGTGGTCGCGGCGAAAGCACCGGCCGGCGGCGCGGTCACCGCAGCGGCGATGCGGCCCGCGGCGAACCTCTACACGATGAATCCCGCCGATCAGGAAACGCTGCCGAAGGGCGCGCAGGTCGCGTCGCTCGAGGTCCAACCGAAGTCGATCAAGCTCGCGAAGAGCACCGAGTACAATCAGGTCGTCGTCCTCGCCAAGCTCGCGTCCGGCGACATCGCGGACGTCACGCGCATGGTGAATTTCAGCGTCGATGCGAAGATCGCGGACATCACGCCGCGCGGGCATTTGCACCCGATTGCCAACGGCACCACGCAACTCAAGGTCACGCTCGGCGACAAGAGCGTCACCGTGCCCGTCGAGGTCGCGGGCGTGTCGGCGGACCTCAAGGTGGATTTCGTCCGCGACATCAATCCGGTGCTCTCCAAGCTCGGCTGCAACGCCGGCACGTGCCACGGCGCGAAGGACGGCAAGAACGGTTTCAAGCTGTCGCTGCGCGGCTACGATCCGATCTACGACGTGCGCGCGTTCATTGATGATCTCGCGTGCCGCCGCGTGAATTTCGCGTCGCCCGATGACAGCCTGATGTTGCTCAAATCCACCGGCGCGGTGCCGCACGAGGGCGGTCAGCGCACGCGGACGGATGAGAAATATTATCAAATCCTCCGCGCGTGGATTGCCGACGGCGCGAAGTTGAATCCCGCGACCGCGCGTGTCGCGCGGCTCGAAATCCTCCCGCAGAATCCCGTTGTGCAGACGATCGGTTCGCGCCAGCAAATCCGC
>JAYVOY010000011.1:0-2904 GCA_043757645.1 Verrucomicrobiota bacterium | reverse complement strand
TAATCCACGCGGAACTCCTCGGGGATCACGCCGCCCTCGTCGGTCGTGGCGTGATTGCGGTTGAAGCCCGAGGCGATGCGCTGCTCGAGGCTCGCGTTCGGAATGAGGTCGCCGGCGATTTGATCCACCGTGAATTGATCGAAGGGCAGATTGCGGTTGAACGCGCGAATCACCCAGTCGCGCCAGCCCCACATGTCGCGCGGACCGTCCGCGTGGTAAACGCTGGAATCGCCGTAACGCGCGAGATCCATCCACGCGAGCGCCATGCGTTCGCCAAAATGCGGCGACGAAAGCACGCGAGCGACAAGCTTCTCGAAGGCGTCGGCGCTCGTGTCGCGCAGAAACGCATCGACCTCCGCGAGCGTTGGCAGCGTGCCGGTGAGATCCAGCGTGACGCGGCGAGTGAGCGTGACGCGGTCCGCCTCGGGCGCGGGCGTGAGGCCTTCCTTGAGCAAGCGGGCGTGGATAAAACGGTCGATTGGATTTTTGTTCCACGCGGGATTCGCACTCGTTGGGAGCGGGCTTTGACGCGGGGACTCGAAGGCCCAGTGCGTCGCGAAGTGCGCGCCGGATTCGATCCAGGCTTTCAGCGTCGCGACTTCGCGCGGCGTGATTTGCTTCGTGATCGGCGCGTCCGGCGGCGGCATCTGCCGATCGGGATCGGTCGAGATGATGCGCTTGTAGAATTCACCCTCGAGGAGATGCCCGGGCTTGATGGCGCGGGCGATGCCGTCGGCGGTGTCGAGGCGGAGCTTGCCCTTGCGCGCGGCCTCGTCGGGACCGTGGCAGTGCATGCACTTGTCCGACAAAATCGGCCGGACCTCGCGGTTGAAATCCGGCGCGGTCGCCGCCCCGCGCGCGCCGCCGCACAAACCCACAACCGCGAAAAAAACCAAGAAACTCAGGACTCGCATCGCGCTGTCAGACTGCGGGGTGCGCGGGGGAATTCGTTTGCGGAGCGCGGCGTTCACGCCGCCTCAGCGCACGCACGGTCCGGGGCGAAAGCGCGGCGCGGGGAGGGGACACGGCCCGGATTTTAACGCAGAGAGCGCAGAGAAAAACGCAGCGGGCGCGGAGGTTTTTCATCCGGTGTTTCCCGCGTTTTTTCTCTGCGCTCTCTGCGCCTCTGCGCGAGGGAATTGGTTTTTTGGTCCGCGATTTTTCCCAAACCCAATTCTGCGACGAATTCACGCGACGCGAACGGAGCGCCGAACTCCAGTTCGGCAAGATTCCCGGTCAGCAAAACGCCGATCTGGAGCTCGGCGCTCCGCGAGGCGAATATGAAGTTGCCCGCGCCCTCACGCCCGCGGCCCGCGCCAGAAGCGTTGCATTTCGAGAAACGTGAACGACGCCGACCAGCCCAGGAGCACCCAGCCATTGAGCGCCTCCGTCGCGGCGATGAAACGAATCGGCCCCACCGGCACCAAATCGCCGTAGCCCACCGTCGTGTAGGTCACGAACAAAAAATAAATGGAGTCGAGCCAGTTGCAGCCCGGCAGGTGCGACGCGGTGCTGACGATGCTGCCGAAATCCTTCGCGCCATCGGCGAGACCAGCCTGTTCACGCGGAAGCGGACGGTTGCGCGGGAAATTTTGCAATGCCCCCCCCAGGCGCAGGCGCGGGTTCCTCTCGGCGAAAGCACCTTGCACCCACGATTGATTCAGCGAACTGTGCGCCCCTCGCTGAATGCCCCGCAAACACGGGCCGTCGGCGGTTGTCACGCATGATCCGCCATTGCTTTTCGCCCCTCATTTTTATTCTCGCGACCATCGCGGCGATCGCCCCACTGCGCGCGGATCACGACCCGGTGCCGGGCCATTCGCAGCACGGGGACGCCTTCAACGAAGGCCCGCGGCAGGAGGCGCACCTGCTGCCGGGAATGGGCGCGGTGCATTTTCCGATCACCACGAAAGGCGCGCTGGCACAAAAGTTTTTCGACCAGGGCATCGGGCAGCTTCACGGCTTCTTTTATTTCGAGGCCGAGCGGTCGTTCCGCCAAGTCGCCGCGCTCGATCCCGCGTGCGCGATGGCCTACTGGGGCATGGCGATGGCGAACTCGAACAACGCCAAGCGCGCGAAGGAATTCATCCAGTCCGCCGAGAAGTTGAAGGGCAGCGCCAGCCCGCGCGAGCAGCAGTGGATCACCGCGCTGGCCAATTATCACCGCGAGGAAAAGAAGGACGAGAAGAAGGCTGAGAAGCCTGAGAAATCCTCCGATCCAAAGGATGGAAAAAGCGAGAAGCGCGACGAAAAATCAGCGGAGCAAAACGGCACCAAACCCAGCGACAAGCCAGCCGAGAAACAAGCCGCGAAGCCAGCCGACAAGCCGGCTGAAAAAACCTCCGCGACTCCCAACGAGCAACCGGCTTCGTCGAAACCCGCCGAAAAAAAGAACGAAAAGAAAACCGACCAAGCCCAGAAATCCGGCCCCAAAAACGACAAGCCCGACAACAAAGACCGGGTCCGCCTCTACAACCAAGCCCTCGAAAAAATCACGAAAGATTTCCCCGACGACCTCGAGGCCAAGGCGCTGTTCGCCGTGCAACTCTGGCAGAGCAACGGCAAGGGCGTCGCCGACGATTTCAAGCCGGTGGTGAACAAGCTCCTCGACGCCGTGCTCGCGGCGAATCGTTTTCATCCCGCCAATCACTATCGCATTCACCTCTGGGACGACGGCGCGCGCGCGACCAACGCCCTCGTCTCCGCGTCCAACTGCGGCCCCTCCGGCCCCGGCATCGCGCACCTGTGGCACATGAGCGGCCACACCTACTCGGCCCTCAAGCGCTACTCCGACGCCGCGTGGCAGCAGGAGGCCAGCGCCCGCGTCGATCACGCCTACATGATGGGCAACCGCGTGCTGCCCGATCAGATTCACAACTTCGCGCACAACAACGAGTGGCTCAT
>JAYVOY010000010.1:0-2905 GCA_043757645.1 Verrucomicrobiota bacterium | reverse complement strand
CCGATGTGGAAGAGTTGCTCCGCCGCAATGAAATCAATCTCCAAGACCCGCACTACGAGGCGCTGTTTTTGAAGCATGGAACCCGTGAACTATACGACACGTTCGTTCGCATCCTCCGTCATCCGTGACGTGCCGCGGCCGGATTTGGATTTCGAATTGCCGGCGGGCGAGGGCTTTATCTCGCGGCCACCGCTCGTCTCGCTGGACCGAATGATCCGCGGCAGCCGTCAAATGCGCGCATGGTTTCCCGCCGGAATTCCCACTGATGAAGAACGCTGGCGGGCGAAGAGTGACGTCGAGTTTTGCCTGTGAAGTCGGGTGCGGCGGTGGAATTTCCAAGCCCATCCTCGGTGCCACTCCTCACTGCAATCGTGTCGTCAGCGCGACGCCGCCGAGGCCGAAGACGAGGTTCGGCAGCCACGCGGCGAGCCACGGCGCGAGGCTGCCGTTGGTGCCGAGGGCGAGGGTGTATTTCGCGAGGATGAAAAACGCGAAGCAGATGAAAATGCTCGCGGCCACGCCGACAAACACGTTGCGGCGTCCGGGCAACATGCCGAAGGGAATCGCGATCAACACCACGACGAGGCACGTCCACGGCGTGGCGAGGCGGCCGTGGAATTGCGTGTTGATGAGGGCGAAGTCTTTGCCTCGGAGCGAGGGATGCAGGCCGCGGTAGTGGGCGATTTCGCGCAGGCTGAAGTGCAGGCGTTTGGTCGCGAGCACGTTGCTGACGCCGCTGATTTTGATTTCGCTGAGGATTTGCTCGGGCGTTTCGGTGAGTTCGGGGAAGGCCATTTCGTTGGTCTGAAAACGCTCGGGCACGCCGGGATTGGCGGGTTGATACACGAAGAGGAGCACGTTCTGAAAAGTCCACACGCCGCCGAGCCGCCGGCCGTTCTCGGCGAAGAGTTGGTGCCGCACGCCGTCGGGTGTGCGCCAGTCGGCGCTGGGTTTGTGCATCGTGTGCGTGGGCAGATGAAACGCGGCGATGGTCCAGAAACGGTCGTCGCGTTCGTTGCGGAAGTTCACGTTGCGACGCCATTCTTTTTCCGCCTGATTCTCGATCTGGATGTGGCGGGTCAGAATTTGTTTGGCCGCGTCGCTGCTGTCCGGCGCCCAGATTTCATTGAGCCAAAACAAGCCCAGGCTGGCCGCGACACCGACGCCGAGATACGGCGCGCATAAACGCCACAGGCTCACGCCGGCGGCGCGGATGGCGATGAGTTCGTGGTGGCGCGCGTGATTCGAGAGGGCGTAGAGGAGGCCGAGCAACAGCGCGACGGGCAGCACGGTGACCATCAATTCCGGCAGGCGCAGCGCGTAATATTCGGCGACGTCGGCGGGGTTCAGGTGGTTCGCTTGGAAGGTGTCGAGCGTGGTGAAGAGATCGAAGGTGATCCAAAACGCGAGGAACCCGCCGAGACAATAAATCAGCGGGATCAACAACTCGCGCAGCAGGTAGCGATCGAGGAGACGCATCCGGGCGCAGCGTACACCGCGCGTGAGGAAGGGTGCAAGCGGCGGTCCTGCTGCATCGTTACGGCTTGTAGGAGTCGAGGTGACGAGACTCTAACTTTTCTTCGCGCGGGAGATCTCCGATGGGCCGATGGTCTCGGCGGGAGAAGGGAAAAGTTAGAGTCTCCTTACGTCGCCTCCTACAAGTATGGCGGCGGGCGATGTCGCCTTGTAGGAGTCGAGGTGACGAGACGCTAACTTTTTCCCGGACGAGAGATTTCCGATGGATCGAAGTCCTCGGTGCGTTCGGGGGCGGGAAGGTCAGAGCCTCCTCACGTCGGCTCCTACAAGGGTGTCAGCGCGCCGCGGTCGTTGCGCGCACGCCGGCGCGCTCGAAGGTGAGTTGCCATGTCGCCTCGGCGGTCGTCACGGTGAGGGCGGGGGTTTCGCCGGGGGCGACGGTGACATTTTGGATGGCGTCGGCGCGGCCGCTGAGGTCGTAGAGCGTGATGAAGCGGGCGCGTTTGTCGTGGCGGCGGCGGAGGAGGCACGGGGCCTTTTGGCCGAGGTGATAGCCGATGCCGGTGGCGGTGAAAATTTCCTCGCGCGCGGAATCCGCGAACCAGAGGCGCAGGCGCGGAGACGCGGGCTTCTTCGGGTCGTCGAGAAAATCCCAGCGCGAGCCGCCGGTGATTTCCCAGCGGCGGGCATCCTTCAAATGTTGGTAGCCGTTGTCGTTTCCGGGGGCGGTGGAAATCCCGTCGGCGCGCGGGTCGGCGGATTGCAGGGTCACGTTGGCGACGTGCGCGAGCCAGTCGATCGCGCGCGAGCGGGAGGAATCGACCTCGAAAATGTCGGCGAGAAAATGCGTGGTGAGCAGCAGGTGACGGCGCAGCAGCACGCCGGTGTAGGCGGTGTCGCACTCGGCGGCGCAGGCGGAAAAATTCGCGGCGGTTTGGAAGTAAAGAAGTTTGCCGGTCGCGGGTGATTGCGATTCGGAATCAATGACGACGGTGTTGTGCGCGACGGTGGTTTTGGCCCACGACTTGTGCTCGGGCACGCTGTAGGTGAGGCGGCCCGGATCGAGGAGCCATTCCCGCTGATTGGCGAAGAGGGTGAGGCTCAATTTGTCGGGATGCCCGTGGCCGCCGCCGTGCGGGCCGTGATCGAGGAAAACCGCGCTGGCATTGGTTCCCGCGCCCGCGCGGAGAATCGCGAGACCGGTGTCGGGGAGATTTTCGGAATGCGTGGGGAGCGGGGAAATTTCGCGCGCGTCGGGGCCGAGGAGCGCGGCGAGTTTCGCGGGGTTTTTCCACGCGGCGGCCTGAGCGAAGACGGGGTCGCGATACGTTTTCCACGCCCATTCCCACGCGGGAATGAACTGGCGCACGTCGCCGGGATCGCTGTCGTTGATCGCGGGGAAAACGCCGTTCGGATACGCGGCGGCGAG
>JAYVOY010000009.1:0-2917 GCA_043757645.1 Verrucomicrobiota bacterium | reverse complement strand
ACAACTCCGCGCCCGGCCCCAGCGACAGCACCTGCACGTAATCCGCCGTGTGCGCGTTCGAACTCCAGCCGATGCCGATGTGATTGCCGAGCAGTTGCCCGAGTTGCGCCGCCGGATTGTTCATCGCGCCGTACATCGCCTTGCCCTTGTTGATCAGGAACGGCATCAGCAGATCCATTTTTTCCGCCGGCACCTTGTAGCCCGTCAGGTCGCCGATGATCTGGATGCACTCCTTGCTCGACGACGTTTTGATCGGCCCCGGCGGCGGCAGCGGCGCGAGTTCCACCACATTCGTCACGCCCGGCAAAATCTTCGGCGCGAATTCCGGTTCGTTCGTGTTTTCGCCCAGCCGAATCGGCGTCTTGATCAACAGCTTGATCATCTCGGTGAACGAACTGCGAATCTGTTTCAAATTGCCGAACAGCGGCGTGCTGAACGAATACGCCGCGCCCATCCCATTCAATCCCAGATTCCCGTTTCCGTGATCCGTCGTGATCACGATCAACGTGTCCGGCTGCCGCTTCTGGAACTCCACACACACATCGATCGCCTCATCGAACGCGATCTGGTCGTGCAGCGCCGCCGCCGCGTCGCACGTGTGGCACGCGTGATCCACGCGCCCGCCCTCGACCTGCAAAATGAAATGCTCCTCGTTCTCCAGCTTCTCCAACGCGCGCCGCGTCATCGTCGCCAGCGTCGGCACCGTCGCCTTCAGCTTCGCATCAATGCGCTGATCCAGCGTGAATGGCAGATGACTCTGCGAAAAAATCCCGAGCCACGGCTTGTCCTTTGGTGCCTTCGCCAAATCCTCCGCCACCGTCATCACCTGATAACCCGCCTTCACGAAATCGCCGCGCACATCGCGCTTGTCCTTGCGCTTCGAGCCGTCGAAAAAATTCTGCCCGCCGCCCAGCAACACCTCCACGCGCCGGTCCAAATACTGCACCGCGATCGGCTCCGCCGCCTCGCGCTTCAAGCCACTTG
The DNA here is from genome assembly GCA_043757645.1 of Verrucomicrobiota bacterium. Lineage (GTDB taxonomy): Bacteria > Verrucomicrobiota > Verrucomicrobiia > Limisphaerales > BJHT01 > BJHT01. The sequence goes on along the minus strand of JAYVOY010000009.1, from coordinate 1,933 downwards.
CGACAAAACCCGACGGCGTCGCGTGCGTGATTTCCGTGGTCGTCACCAACCCGCGCTTCCAACCCTGCTGCGCGAAAAGTTCATACAACGTCGTCAACACGCGGCTGTCCGGCAGGATGTTCACCGTGCCGTTCACGATGCGCGACCCGCTGCCCCAGCTCGACGCCGCCGCGGAGGAATCCGTCACCAGCGAGTTCAGCGACCGCATGTTCATCAAGCCCGGCTGCGCGCCCGGATGATTGTACAGTTGCAGCCACGTCAGCCCGCGTTTCCGCAGGATTTGCGCGAAGTGATCCGCGCACGTCAGCGTCCCCGCGCTCATGCCATCGGCCACCATGTGGATGATGTGCCGCGGCTTCTGCCCCGCGCGCGCCGGCGCGTCCGCCGAACGACCGAGGTGAGGAAATCCCACCGCCCCCGCCGCCGCCAAACCCGAGCGACCCAAAAATCCGCGCCGTGAAAATGCCATGCCGCGGACGCTACCCACGCGCCGCGGTTTTCCAAGGGGAGAGTTGGAATGAGGGCGTGAAAACGGGCGTTTCTCGCAGTGGCGGCGCGAATGAAGGAGAAGCTCAAAGCTCAAGGGAAGGACCAGAAACCCAAGAACCAAACCTCCACGCGCACCCGAAATGCGGCCGCAAAACGACCACCGTGAGTTCGCCAGCGCCGCCGCGCAATTCCACCACTTGAAACTTGGTCCTTCCCTTGAGCTTTGAACTTTGAGCTTTGAACTTTCCCCCGCCCTTTCCCCCATTGAGCACCCGCTGCGCATCTGCTCCACTCGCGCGAATCGCCGCGCGCGACGAACCAGCCGCAGCCACACAACCACCATGAATTTTCGCCAACACTTCCGCCCCCGCCGGTGCGTCGCGCCGCTGCTCCTCGCGCTCCTCGCCGCCATTTCCGCCGCGCCACTTTCCGCGTCCGCCGCCGTGCGCGCGGACCTCGTCTTCGCCGAAGTGGACGGCCACAAACTCGCGCTCAATCTGCACCTGCCCGACGCGCCCGCGCGCCCGCCGGTGATCGTCTGGGTCCACGGCGGTGCGTGGCGCGCGGGTTCGCGCCAGGACATGCCGCTCGGCAAACTGGTCGCCGAGGGCTACGCCGTCGCGAGCGTGGATTACCGCCTCTCGACCACCGCGCGTTTCCCCGCGCAGATCCACGACATAAAGGCGGCGATTCGTTTTCTGCGCGCGAATGCCAAGGCGCTGGGCATCAACGCCGACAAAATCGCCATCGCGGGCGCGTCCGCCGGCGGGCACCTCGCCGCGCTCGTCGGCGTCACCAACGGCCATCGCGAACTCGAGGGCGCCGTCGGCACCACCAACCAATCCTCCGAAGTCCACGCGATCCTCAGCTTCTTCGGCATGTCCGACCTCACCACGATTCTCGACCAATCCACGCCGCACGGCCTCAGCGTCCGCGTCCCCGCGCTGCAACTTCTCCTCGGCGGCCAGCCCCGCGACGTGCCCGCACTCGCGCGCCTCGCCAGCCCCGTTTTCCACGTCGATGCCAAAGACCCGCCGCTGCTGCTCGTCCACGGCGACAAGGATCCACAAGCGCCCTTCGAACAATCCCGCGCGCTCGAAGCCGCGTACAAAAAAGCGAAGCTCCCCGTGCAATTCGAGACCATCCGCGGCGGCCTTCACGGTGGCCCGCAATTCTTCGATGCCGAGCGAATCGCGCTGGTCAAACGCTTTCTCGAAACCTCGCTGCGTTGAAAACCAAACGCCCGCACCTCGGCAAAGCCCTGCAAACACAGGCGATTTTTCATTCCGTGAACCGAGCAACAAAACGAAATGGCAAGCGAGGGGAGGCCAGCGAATTCATTTTTTTTCAATTCCTTTGCCCCAAATTCCCCTGCCAATCCGTCTTGTTTTCTCACTCCCCTGTCCCGCGAAAAAATCTGAAAACCCACCCATGAACCGCGCTG
>JAYVOY010000008.1:0-2926 GCA_043757645.1 Verrucomicrobiota bacterium | reverse complement strand
ATGTCGATCATCCGGCGGCGGGAAAAGAATACGGGATTCCCAAGGACAATCCGTTCGTCAACACGCCCGGCGCGCGCGGCGAAATCTGGGCGCACGGTCTGCGCAATCCGTGGCGGCTGAGTTTCGATCGCAAGTCCGGCGCGCTCTACGTCGGCGATGTCGGCTGGGAATTGTGGGAGATGATTTACCGCATCCAGCCCGGCGGCAATTACGGCTGGAGCATCACCGAGGGCGGGAAACAGGACGTGCGCCCGGACCGGTTGCGCGGGCCGACGCCCATTCTGCCGCCGCTGGTCGCGCATCCGCACGAGGAGGCCGCGAGCATCACCGGCGGCGAATTTTATTACGGGAAAAAACTCCCCGAACTCAACGGCGCTTACATCTACGGCGACTGGCAGATGGGCACCTTCTGGTCGTTGCGCGCCAACGGGGACCGCGTCACCGAAGCGCGCGAACTCTGCCACAGCACGCTGATGCCGACGGGCTTTGGCTTCACGCCCGACGGCGAGTTGCTCATCACCGACTACGCCACTGGCGGACTCTTCACGCTCGGGCGCAATCCGGACGCGGGGAAGATTTCCGACTTCCCGCGCAAGCTCAGTCAGACCGGCCTCTTCGCCAACGCCGCGCTGCAAAAGCCCGCCGCCGGCGTCGTGCCCTACACGGTCAACGCCCCGCGCTGGGCCGATCACGCGCGCGGCGAACGCTGGGTCGCGCTGCCGGGCGCGGAGACCACGCTCATCGCCGAGGAATCGCAGGGCGTGCTCGCGGCGGGCCGCTGGAATTTCCCGCGGGACACCGTGTTCGCGAAGACCTACACGCTCGAACTCGAGCACGGCAACGCCGCCACGCGCCGCCGCGTCGAGACGCAGGTGCTGCACTACGACGGCATTCTCTGGGGCGCTTACAGCTATCGGTGGAACGACACGCAGACCGACGCGGAACTCGTCGCCGCGCGCGGTGATGACGCGACATTCAGCGTGAAAGATTCCGCCGCGCCCGGCGGCACGCGCCAGCAGAAGTGGCGCTTCTTCAGCCGCGTCGAATGCCTGCGCTGCCACAATCCGTGGGACAATTTCGCGCCCGGCTTCACCTCGTTCCAACTCGGCCTCACCACGCCGCAGCACACGGGCAATCAACTGGAGTTTTTCACGCGCCTCGGCCTCACGCCGCCCGAGCCGAAGTTCACTGATCCATTTGGGAAAGAGGGCAGCCTCGAAGTCCGCGCGCGCTCGTATTTGCACGCGAATTGCAGCGCGTGCCATCGCTTCAACGGCGGCGGCGCGGTGCCGGCGTTCCTGAACATCGAGAAGGAATTGAAGGAATCGCGCCTCGTTCGCGCCACGCCCGCGCGCGGCGATCTCGGTTTGCCCGATGCGCGCGTCATCGCGCCCGCCGATCCCGCGCGCAGCGTGCTGCTCTATCGCATGGCCACGACGGGCCGCGGCCACATGCCCTACCTCGGCGGCAAACTCGTCGAAGACCGCGGCCTGCTGCTCGTGCGCGATTGGATCGCCAGCATGAAGCCCGCGCCCAAGGACATCACCGCGGCCACCACCACGCTGCGCCTCGCGGAAACGAACGCGCTCACGAAACTCAAGGCCGGCGATGCGACGCAACTCGACGCGCTCCTCGCCTCGCCCAGCGGCGCGTTCAGTGTCGCGCTCGCGCTCACCGACGGCACGCTCACCGGCGCGATCCGCGCGGCCGCGATTGGCAAGGGCAGCGCGCTCATCGATCCCACGCGCCGCGATCTGTTCGAGCGGTTCCTCCCCGATTCGCAGCGCCGCCAGGTGCTCGGCGACGACTTCAAGCCCGAGGCGTTGCTCGCGCTCAAAGGCGACGCCGCGCGCGGCAAAGTTTTGTTCACGGCCCTTTGCACCGCGTGTCACCGCGCCGCCGACACCGGCACCGACTTCGGCCCCGAGCTGACGCAAATTGGGAAAAAATGGGACCGCGCGGGCCTGCTCGAGCAACTGCGCTACCCCTCGAAAACCATCGACCCGCAGTGGTTTCTCACCACCGTGGAACTCACGAACGGCGAGTCCCAGAGCGGCTTCCTCCTCGCGCAATCCGCCGCGGAAACGTCCCTGAAAATGGCCGCCGGCGAGCGCGCGAAAATCCCCGCCAAGGAAATCGCGAAGACCCGGACCGAACGCATCTCCCTCATGCCCGAGGGCCTCGTGCAAAGCCTGACCGCGAGCGAGGCGGCGGATTTGCTGGAGTTTTTGGGTGGGCTGCGGTGAGCGGAGAAGGTTTGGGGTTTTCAGCCGAATCCATGCCGTTGGCGGACCGCCGCCGTCTCGGCGGCTCCCGGCGTGGGCGGTTCCGCGCGGCTAGTGGCGCCCAAACCTTGGAGTCACCTTGCAGTGAGATTTTTACGCCACGGCCAAGGCTAGCATTAGCCCCGTTTGGACGGTGTGAGCCGCCGAGACGGCGGCGCTCCTACTGCATGGATTCGGTTCAGAGCCGCGGCCCGCGAGAATTCTGCGCCGGGATTGGGTCGCGCGAAGGGGGCGAAGAGGGCGAAGGAAACCCCCTGTTCGATGGCTGAAAACCACCTTCGCCTTCGCCCCCTTCGCGCGACCCTTCCCGTCCCGTGAACTCCGCCAAAGCTCCCGAAAAGCCGCGAACCCTCATTCGAGCGCCGCCCGAAACTCTGACTCTGTTAGGCCCGTCACGCGACCGGTCGCGACATCTTCAATTCTTTTTATTCCCGTGCTGACCGCATCATTCAGGGACGCGGGCAAAGCCACGCTTTCAACCAGCCGCCGCGCCAGTTCCAACCGGTCTTCCACCGGCAGGCTCTAACATCTCCTGACTCACTGCTCAGTCCTTCCGCCGCCCCGGCTCGATTGCGGTGGGGGGCCGCCGTTGGGGCATGAGCGCGCAGGCTTCCTTGCAGCCAAACACGCGGCTCAAAAGG
>JAYVOY010000007.1:0-10846 GCA_043757645.1 Verrucomicrobiota bacterium | reverse complement strand
CGGGGCCGCGGATCCGGATGGCCCGCGTTTTGGTGCGAGGCGGCTTTTCAGGAGCCGACGGTGCGCATTCCACGCTGGCCATTCGGTCGCGCGGCCTGGGCGGGCGCGCTGGAGCTCGCGGCCGATGCTCGTTGCGCCACTCTGGCGCTGTGACCGTGCGGATCTGGCCTTTGGCACACTTGGGGGGCGACGGGGTGAACGGATTGGAAGGCCTGTAAAATAAGGGGGGTTTCGCGTTTCAAGGGTGTTCGGCGCGGGCGGAATTCTCTGGCACCAATCCTGATGCAAGTGAAGTTGCGTCTCGCGGCGATCGGTCGCTGGGAAGGTTGGTCGTGAAGGCGGGATGCGCCATCGGAGTTGTCAGTGGCGGACCCGGTTCGGTGGCTCGACGAAGAGTCTGCTGCAAAGCTGGAAGGAAAATTTATGACCACATTGACTCGTTGGAATCCGTTCAAGGAAATGGAGGAAATGCAGCGCCGGCTCGGCTCGGTGTTTGATCTGGCCCCGTTGCGCAAACTGGCTGCCACGGGCGGGGAGGAACGCCTCGCCGCCGCCGAATGGCTGCCGTTGGTGGACATACTCGAGGATGAAAAGGAGTATCTGATTTCGGCCGAGTTGCCCGAGGTGCTCAAGAACGACGTGAAGGTCACGGTCGAAAACGGCATCCTGAATCTCTCCGGTGAACGCAAGTTCGAGCCGGAGGAGAAGGGCAAGAAGTATCATCGCATCGAGCGTTCCTACGGCAGTTTCGTCCGCAGTTTCACGCTGCCGGATGACGCGGATGCGGAAAAGGTTCATGCGGACTTCAAGGACGGCGTGCTCAAGGTGCATGTCGCCAAGAGCGAAAAAGTCTGTCCGAAACAAATCAAAATCGAAGTCGCATGAACGGGCGATCTGGCCGGGGCAAACGCGCGGTGGCGTCGCTCCGGCCAGATTTTTGCGGAGCCGCGGCCTCCGCCAACGGATGCGCGCCGGATCGCCAGCGCCGCGGAGCGCCGAGCACTGGCTCGGGCTCGGTGCCTGCGACCGTGAAACACGCCGAGCCGGTGCTCGGCGCTCCGATTCAGGGGCACTACAATCGCGGTGCGGTATTCGCAAAATCGGTGGAGTGTCGAGGGCTTGTTTGATGGATAAACACTCGTGCCGGAGCGAAGGGGGGCTCTCCCGCTCTTCTTTCTTCGCTGCTTGCGCGTTGAATTCCACAGTCGCGGCGGCGGATTATTTCCCCGGCCTTTTCATGCGCGCCACAAACTGAGCATTTCGCAGCAAAAATATGGACCTGAACAAATTCACCGAAAAATCCCAAGACTCCCTGACTGCGGCGCAGACCCTCGCCACGCGCAATCAACACCAGGCCGTCGATGCCGAGCATCTCCTGCTCGCGTTGCTCGAACAGGAGGGCGGCCTTGTCCCGCGCCTGTTCGAGCGCGCGAAGATCGCGCCCGACCTCCTCGCGGCCAAGGTCGAGGAGGAGTTGCAACGCATCCCGCGCGTCTCCGGCAGCGGCACCACCGACCAAAGCACCCACGTAACGCAGCGGCTCAACAAACTCCTCGTCCACGCGCAGGATCAGGCCAAGAAGCTCAAGGACGAATACGTCTCCGTCGAGCATCTCGCGCTCGCCATGTTCGAGGAACCCGCGGGCACGGGCATTGGGAAAATTTTCAAAACCCTCGGCCTGCGCCGCGATGATTTTCTCAAGGCGCTCACCGAGGTGCGCGGCAATCAGCGCGTCACCAGCGCCAATCCCGAGGCCACCTACGAGGCGCTCGAAAAGTACGGCCGCGACCTCACTAGGCTCGCCGCGCAAAATAAGCTCGATCCCGTCATCGGTCGCGACGCGGAAATCCGCCGCTGCGTGCAAGTCCTCTCGCGCCGCACGAAAAACAATCCCGTCCTCATCGGCGAACCCGGCGTGGGCAAAACCGCCATCGTCGAGGGCCTCGCGCGCCGCATCGTCGCCGGCGACGTGCCGGAGAGTTTGAAGGAGAAGAGCCTCGTCGCACTCGACCTCGGCGCGCTCATCGCCGGCGCGAAATTCCGCGGCGAATTCGAGGAGCGCCTCAAAGCCGTCTTGCAGGAAATCACCAAGGCCCAGGGCCGCATCATTCTCTTCATCGACGAGATTCACACGATGGTCGGCGCGGGCAAGGCCGAGGGTGCGATGGACGCCGGCAACATGCTCAAGCCCATGCTCGCGCGCGGCGAGTTGCACTGCATCGGCGCGACCACGCTCGACGAGTATCGCAAATACATCGAGAAAGACGCCGCGCTCGAACGCCGCTTCCAGCCCGTGCTCGTCAACGAGCCGACCGTCGCGGACACGATCTCGATTTTGCGCGGCCTCCGAGAACGCTACGAGTTGCACCACAAGGTCCGCATCCAAGACGCCGCGCTCGTCTCCGCCGCGCAGCTTTCGCACCGCTACATTTCCGACCGCTTCCTGCCGGACAAAGCCATCGACCTCATGGACGAGGCCGCCGCCAAGCTCCGCACCGAGATGGAATCAATGCCCGAGGAACTCGAACAACTCGAACGCCGCACAACGCAACTCGAGATCGAGCGCGAGGCGTTGAAGAAAGAAAAAGACGACGCCAGCAAGGAGCGGCTCAAGGCTTTGGAAAAAGAACTCGCCAATCTCAAGAGCCAGCGCGACGCGCTCAAGGCCCAGTGGAGCGCGGAGAAAAGCGGCGTGAACGACGTGCAGACACTCCGCGAAGCCCTCGAAATCGCGCGCCACGAAATGGAAAAAGCCCGCCGCGCCAACGACCTCTCGCGCGTGGCCGAATATCAGTACGGCAAAATTCCCGGCCTTGAAAAGCAGGTGAAAGACCTCGAGGCGAAGACCGCCACCGCGGGTGGCGGCGGCCCGCGCTTGTTGCAGGAGGAAGTCACCGCCGAGGAAATCGGCGAGGTCGTGTCGCGCTGGACCGGCATCCCCGTCTCGCGTTTGCTTGAGGGCGAAAAGGAAAAATTGCTCCGCCTCGACGCGATTCTGCACGAGCGCGTCATCGGCCAGGACGAGGCCGTGCAGGCCGTCACCGACGCGGTGATTCGCGCGCGCAGCGGGTTGAAAGATCCGAAGCGGCCGATTGGTTCCTTCATTTTTCTGGGTCCGACGGGCGTGGGAAAAACGGAACTGGCCCGCGCGCTCGCCGGTTCGCTCTTCGACAGTGAGGACAATCTCGTGCGTATCGACATGAGTGAATACATGGAGAAGCACGCCGTGGCGCGGCTCATCGGCGCGCCGCCGGGCTACGTCGGCTATGAGGAGGGCGGTCAGCTCACCGAGGCCGTGCGCCGCAAGCCCTACTGCGTGATTCTCTTCGATGAAGTCGAGAAGGCGCACCACGACGTGTTCAACGTGCTGCTGCAAATCCTCGACGACGGACGCCTCACCGACAGCCAGGGCCGCACCGTGGATTTCAAGAACACGCTCATCATCATGACGAGCAACATTGGCAGCCCGCTTCTCTTGGAAAACGCCGGCGACTCGGGCGAGATCAGCGAGGGCGTGCGCAAAAAAGTGCTGCACGAATTGCGCGCGCACTTCCGTCCCGAGTTCCTGAATCGCGTGGACGAAATCGTTTTGTTCAAGCCGCTCACGCTCGCCGAGATCCAGCAGATCGTGGAGCTGCTCCTCCAGTTGCTCCGCGCGCGCCTGGCCGAGCGCCACATCGAAATCGAACTCAGCGACGCCGCGAAGGAGCACATCGCCCGCGAGGGTTACGATCCCGTGTACGGCGCGCGCCCGCTCAAGCGCTTCCTGCAACGCCAGGTCGAAACCGCGCTCTCGCGCAAGCTCCTCGCCGGCGACATCCGCGACCACAGCCGCGTGACGATCGAGTTGAAGCAGGGCGAACTCATCTTCGAATCCACACCGCTGAAGCAGGGCGCGTAGGGCGAAGCCAATGCTGAATCAGGAAGGCAGGAAGGCAGGAAAGGGATCGGGTTCGGGATTGCCCGGCGCGTTTGTGTTCGCGCGGGGGCGAGGCTTCGATGTTTGGAAATTTCATTAGCACCCGGCTTCAGCCGGGTGTTCCGGAGGCTACAAAACACGAACCGCTTCAGCGGTTTTCCCCGCGCGAAAAAACCGCTGAAGCGGTTGTAATCATTCCGCGATTGCGGACACCCGGATGAATCCGGGTGCTAATGAGAGGGGTCCGAATTCGTAGCGCGTAGGCGCTGCGTCCGTTCCTTTCCTGCCTTCCAGCCTTCCTGATTCTCTCTTCCTGCGGCGCGAATCACGGTTTCGTTTTCGCATTCAGCCAACCGGATGCGCGCAGCCAGTCCGCGCAGCGCTCGGGCCAGTGCGAGACGGGATTCTCCGAGGGACGCAGGCCGTAGCCGTGACCGCCCTTCGTGAAAATGTGCAGCTCCGCGGGCACGCCCGCGCGCTTCAGCTCGATGTAGAACAGCGCCGCATTCACGCCGCGCAACTGGTCATCGTGCGTGACGGCGAGAAACGCGGGCGGCGTTTGCCTCGTCACGCGCACGAGCGGACTCAACGGGCCGATGGCTTTCTCGTCACCGAGATACGCGGGATAAATCGGGATCACAAAATCCGGCCGGCAACCAAGTTCATCCGCCGCGTCTTGTTTCGGATACGAGGTCTCGTCCCAGTGCGTCGCGGTCATCACGGCCAGATGTCCGCCCGCGGAAAAGCCGAGCACGCCGACGCGCTGCGGCGCGACGCCCCATTCCGCCGCGTGCTGACGCAGCAGGCGCAGCGCGCGTTGCGCGTCCTGGAGCGGCGCGGCGTGCGGCGCGTCCTTGTCGCGGCGCGGCACGCGGTATTTCAAAACCGCCGCGGTGACGCCGAGCGAATTGAGCCACTGCGCGACCTCCGTGCCCTCCTTGTCGAACGCGAGAATGTTGTACGCGCCACCGGGACAAATCAGCACCGCGGTCCCGTTGGCATTGGTCCCCGGCGCGCGAAAGAGCGTCAGCGTCGGCTCGGTGACGAGCGCGAGGCGCAGCGTGCCATCGTTGCGCGCGGGCTTGTCGCTCGGCGGCGGCGCGCGGAACGCGGCCTCACCGGGAACCTCGCGCGGCCAGAGTTTGAATTCGTTGGTGTCCGCGACCGCACTGGTGCTTATGGCGGCGGCGAGGGCGGCGATAATTGCGGCAAGGCTGCGTGACACCGCGGAACGGAGCTTTTGCTTTTTCATAGGTGCGGAGGTTCCCGCCAAAAAGGCCCGACGGCAATTCTCCGCGCACATCCCGCCAACCAGTCTGAACGAATTCGAGCGGCGTGAGCCGTGTCGCGCACACTCTCAGGATCGCTGGCCTGCACCGGACGCCGCCGCCCGCCGCCGATTTCCTCCTGTGCCCGGCATTTCTTTTGGGCATTGTCTGGCTTCATCCCGTGTCTCAGCGGCTCGGCACGCCTGATGAAAGCGCCGCCACCACCAAAACCATCGCCATGACCACACTGCAAAAAACCGTCGTCAACGCCGTGCTTCTCGCCGCGGTCATCGCACTCCTCGCCGCTGGCGTCGTGATGCGGAAACAGGCGCGCCAAGTCACCGTGCTGCGCGAACAAATCCAAGCCCTGCAACAAGCGCACGCGGCGTTGGGTGAAAAATTCGCGCAGGCCCAGCGCGAGCGCGAGACCGCCACGAACCGCGTGGCGGCGTTGACCGACGAACTGGCCAGCGTGAAAAAGCAGCCGACCGAGGTTTTCAAATTGCGCGGCGAGGTGGGCGCGTTGCGACAGGAGAAGGCGGCCATCGGCAGCAAGAGCGCGCTGAACAAAATCACCGCCGATCCCGAGACGCGGAAACTCATGCGTGAGCAGCAGAAGATGGGCATGACCGCCATTTACACCGAGCTGCTCAAGCGCCTGAAACTGGCTCCCGAAACGACCGGCCAGTTTCACGATCTGCTGGCCGATCACGTGATGGACAGCATCGACTTGATCACCCAGTCGCTGCACGACAAGAAATCGCGCGCGGAGATTGACCGCGTGTTTTCGAGTCAGGATTTGGTCCTGCGCGAGCGGGTGGCGACGCTGCTTGGCCAGGAGGGTTTGGCGCAGTATCTGGACTATTCGAAGGACCTTGTCACCGGCCTGACCGCGGTGCAATTCGAGGGCAACCTGACCGGTGACAAAGAAGCGAAAGCCGACAAGCGCAAACAACTCGCGCAGGCGCTGCAGGACGAAACCCGCGCCGCGCTGACGGCCGCCGGACTGCCCGCCGATTACCAGGCGGTGCCCATCCTCAACTTCCGCAACATCGCGTCCGAGGAACAGGCGGAGCAAAGTTTGAAATTGCTCGAGGGCATCTACGCCCGCGTCGCCGGTCGGGCGAATTCATTTCTCGAGGCCGAGGAGTTGAAGAAGCTGCAGGAGTTCACGGCCAAGGCGATCGAGAACAACCGCGCCGCGCTGTTGATGAACCGCAAGCTGATGGCGCCGATTTCAAATTGAGCGGAATCGCCGCGCGCGGTCGGAGCGCCGAGCGGGTGCTCGGTGCTCCGAACGCGGTTTGCAATTCGCCCGCCAAGGTTGCATTTCGGCGTTCGGTTTAACGCAGAGGCGCAGAGGAACGCAGAGAAGAAAAACTGAGGGAACGATTCACCGGCAAAACCGGGATTACTTTTTTTCTCCGCGTTCCTCTGCGTCCTCCGCGCCTCTGCGTTAAAACAAGGCTCTCATCAAAATCCGTTTCCCTCCGCGCCCCGCGCTACTCCCCGCCGCCGCCGGAATCCGGCTTCTTCTCCCACGCCCGCTTGGGTCGCTCGGGCATCGTCGTGTCCACCTTCGCGTAATACGTTTCCTCGCCGAACATTTCATCCACCGCCGTTTGCAACGCGCCGGACGGTTGCACGCCGAAACGGTCGTGCGTGGCGATGAACACGATGTCCCCGCCCGGCCGCATCAGGCACAGCAGCAGCGGGCATTTGCCCGGATGCTGGCTGACGAGTTGGAACGCCTGGGCGAAACTCTCGGGCTGCAAATGCGCCGTGTGCAATCGCAGGTGAACCTGCCGCGTGTATTTCCGCGGTGCCTCCTCGAGCGGCATGATTTCCGTCGGGAAAATCTTCGGTTTGTCCTCGCCGTTGTTCACCTCGCCGAGGATCAGCACGGGTTTGTTCACGACGAACAGGTCGCGGTATTTGTCGTAATTCTCATTCATGCAGAGCACCTGCACGGAGCCTTCGAGATCCTCGAGCGTGAGCATCGCGTAGGGCTTGTTGGATTTTTTCGAGAAGCCCGATTGCACCACCGAGATCATGCCGCCGATGCGCGTCATCGCGCGGTTTGGCACGGTCGCCAGCGTGAGCGTGCTGTGCAGCGAATAGCGCTTGAGAATGTCCGCGAAGGGCGTGAGCGGATGGCCGGTGACGTAGAAGCCGAGCAATTCTTTTTCGTACGCGAGCAGCTCGTGCTGCGGCCACTCGGGCAGGCGCGCGACGCTTTCCGCCGCGGCCTGCCTTGGTTCCTCGAGCATCCCGAAGAGCGAGCTTTGCCCGCGCGCCTTGTCCTGCGCCAAACTCGCCGCGCGATTCACCGCGCGGTCGATCTGCGAGAACAACGTCGCGCGCGTCTCGTGGAAGCCATCGCACGCGCCGCCCTTGATCAGCGCCTCGAGCGTTTTGCGGCTGATCGTCCGCGTGTCCACGCGCTGGCACAAATCCGCGAGCGACGTGAAGCGCCCGCCCTCGTTGCGCGCCTTCAGCAGACACTCGACCGCGCCCTCGCCCACGCCCTTGATCGCCGCCAGGCCGAAGCGGATGACCTCCTCGCTGGTGCCGTCCGCCTTCGTGCGCTTGGCGGGCGCGAACGCCACGTCGCTCTCGTTCACGTCCGGCCCGAGGACATCGACGCCCATCGTGCGCGCCTCGGCGATGTATTGACTGAGCTTGGCCGTGTCGCCCATGTCGTTCGTCAACATGGCGCTGAGAAACGCGATCGGGTAATTGGCCTTCAGATACGCGGTTTGATACGCGACGATCGCGTAGGCGGCGGCGTGCGATTTGTTGAAGCCGTAGCCGGCGAACTTCTCGAGCAGATCGAACACCTCGTTGGCCTTCGCCGCGGAAATGTTGTTCGTCTTCGCCGCGCCCTTCACGAAGGTCTCGCGCTGCTTCTGCATCTCCTCGACCTTCTTCTTGCCCATCGCGCGCCGCAGCAAATCCGCGCCGCCCAGCGTGTAGCCCGCGAGAATCTGCGCGGCCTGCATGACCTGCTCCTGATAAATGAGCACGCCGTAAGTCTCCTTGGAAATCGGCTCCAGCAACGGGTGCGGATACTCGATCTTCACCTCGCCGTGACGCCGCTTGATGAAGTCGGGAATCAGGTCCATCGGGCCGGGGCGATACAGCGCCACGAGCGCGGTGATGTGCTCGATGGAACTGATTTGAAACTTGCGGCACAAGTCGCGCATCCCGCCGGATTCCAATTGGAACACGCCGAGCGTGTTCGCCTTGTTCAACAGGTCGTACGCCTTCGCGTCATCGAGTGGCAGATCGCCAATCGGCACCTCGAGGCCGCGCGTGCGCCGCACCAACTCGCACGCGTTGCGAATGACGGTGAGCGTTTTCAACCCGAGAAAATCCATCTTCAGCAGGCCGAGATCGCCCACCGGCCCCATCGGATACTGCGTCACGATCGTGCCGCTCTCGTCCATTTTCAGCGGGAGCAAATTCACCAGCGGCTCCGGCCCGATCACGACGCCAGCCGCATGAACACTGGCGTTGCGCGTGATGTCCTCGAGCAGCAGCGCCGTGTCCACCAGCTCGCGCGTGACCTCCTCGGTGCCGTAGGCCTGCTTGAAATCCGAGGACTGCTCCAGCGCCTTGTGCAAATCCATTTTCAGATCGTTGGGAATCATTTTCGCCAACCGATCCACGTCCGCGTAGCCGAGACCCATCACGCGGCCCACGTCGCGCACGACGGATTTCGCGCCCATCGTGCCGAACGTGATGATCTGCGCGACGCAATCGCGGCCGTATTTTTGCCGCACGTACTCGATCACGTCCGCGCGCCGGTCGTCCGCGAAATCGATGTCGATGTCGGGCGGATTCACGCGCTCGGGATTCAGGAACCGCTCGAACAGCAGCCCGTAACGAATCGGATCCACGTTCGAAATCTCCAGCAGATACGTGACGATCGAGCCGGCCGCCGAGCCGCGCGCCACGCAGGAAATGCCCTTGCTGCGCCCGTACAAAATGAAATCCGCGACGATCAAAAAGTACGAGATGAACCCCGTCTGCTCGATCACGCCGAGTTCCAATTGCAGCCGGTCCATCACGACCTTCACCGCGGCGGCCACGGCGGGATCGTGCAAATCAGCGGCTGGTGGCGGCGCTGGTTTCGCCCCCGCTGCATCCGTCGCCGCGCCCGCAGCCGTCGTCTGCCACGTCGGCAATCGCCGCGGATCGTCGAGACCATCCACGACGTATTCCTGACCCACCGCGCGCGCGCGAATTCCGTAGCGGCGGTTCAATCCGTCCGCGAGCAAGTGCCGCAAATAACCCTCGCGCGTGAAATGTTCCGGGGCCGTGAACACCGGGTAATGCAGCTTGCCGAACTCGATCTCGACGTTGCACTTCTCGGCGACCTCAAGCGTGTTCCGCACCGCGTCCGGCGCCTCGTGGAACAGCGCCTTCATCTCCATCGCCGACCGCAGATAGAACTGCTCGGGCTGATAGCGCATCCGTTTCGTGTCCGTCAGTTGCGCCTGCGTGCCGATGCAGATGAGGCAATCGTGCGCGTGCGAGTGACCCTGCTCGACGTAATGCACGTCATTCGTCGCCACCATTTGCAGCCCGAATTCCTTGGCCCACGGAATCAAGTGGCGGTTCACCTTCAACTGGTCGGCGATCGCGTGATTCTGAAGTTCGAGATAAAAATTCTCCGGCCCGAACGTCTGCTTGAACCAGTCCACCGCCGCGCGCGCCTGGTCGGGTTTGTCCTGCAAAATGAACTGCGGAATCTCGCTCGCGAGGCAGCCCGACAACACCACGAGACCCTCGCGATGCTCCGCCAAAATTTCCTTGTCGATGCGCGGCTTGTAATAAAAGCCCTCCAGATGCGCCTTCGTCACCAGCTTCACCAAATTCCGGTAACCCGCCTCGTCCTTCGCGAGCAGCACGAGGTGATTGTACACATCCTTCAACCCCGACGCGCTGTTGTTCCCGCCCGGCTTGCGCTCGTGCCGGCTGCCCGGCGCGACGTACACCTCGCAGCCGATGATCGGCTTGATTCCGGCCTTCAGCGCGGCCTGATAAAAATCAATCGCGCCATAAAGCACGCCGTGATCCGTGATCGCCAGAGAGGGGAATTTCAGCTCGCGCGCCTTCTCCATCAACCGGTCCAAACGGCACGCGCCATCGAGCAGCGAATACTCGGTGTGCAAATGCAAATGGACAAACTCAGCGTGCGACATGCGCGAAATTTCGGGAGCGGGGCGGCGGATGTCGAGAGTGGAGTGCCCGCGGAGCGCGTGGCCCGCACGAGGGTCGCAGAAATATTCCACGACCTCCGCAATGCGCGGCTGGTCTTCGCCCCAATCTGCCGCTTTGCCCGCTTCCGGGGGTGTGATTAAACCGGAACCATGCCGTTGGCGGACCGCCGCCGTCTCGGCGGCTCACGGCAAGGGAAGTCCGGCGCGGCCATTGACGCACTCACTTTGGTTCCCCATTCCGTGACACGTTTGCGCAACGACCAAAGTTCGCAGCAGCCCCGTTCGGACGGTGTGAGCCGCCGGGACGGCGGCGCTACGACGGCATGGTTTCGCCTGAAAACCTTGAAGTCCCGTCCGGAACTTGGGACACCACTCCCCAGACAACACCCGACACCATGCCACCCGAAATCCGCCGCTTCGTGCAAATCGCC
>JAYVOY010000006.1:0-2937 GCA_043757645.1 Verrucomicrobiota bacterium | reverse complement strand
TCGGGTCCCGCCAATTCAGCATCAAAAAACGCATGGGTGCCGGAGGGCGCGCGTTTATGCGGGTAGCGATGGAGGCGAGACAATCACAAAATCAAACGACAGGCCGCAACGTGACTCCGCTCCGGGGGGGCAGCGGCGCTTCGCTTGGAGTTCCGCGTTTACGCGGTCCCGCGCAACAACGCGCCGGACCGCCTAAACCGTGACGATGCCGTAGGACCGCCGCCGTCCCGGCGGCTCACACCGTCCAAACGGGGCGGACGCGCGCATTTTCCACAGCACAAAATGCTCACTGAATGGGGAACCAAAAGCTGGCGGGTGAATTGACCTCGCGGACTTCCCACGCCCGGAGCCGCCGAGACGGCGGCGGTCCTGCCTGCTGCATCGTTACGGCCAAAGGCGGGACTCCGAACAAGGATCGCCTCGCACGCGCAAATTCGCGTTGCCCAATTTTCTCCGGCGGGCGACAACGACCGCATGATTCCCCGCTCGTTCAACCTGCTTTTCCTCGCGTTGCAAATTTCCCTCGTCGCCGCCGCGGCCCAAACGGCGGTGCCATCGAATGCACCGTTCATCATCTCGACCACCGAGCCACTCAACGCCTCGACGAACGCGCAGCCCCACGCGTTCCTCCAATTCGTCAAGACCCGCGCCGCCGAGTTGCGCGCGCAGGACGCACCGCCCGCGTCACTCGCCGCGTGGAATCAACAGCGCGCCGCGTTGCGCGAGAACTTGCGCAAGGCGTGGGGCGAGTGGCCCACCACGCCCGCGCCGCTCGAAGCGAAGCAGCTCGGCGAACTTCAGCGCGACGGTTACCGCGTGGAGAAAATTATTTTCCAAACCTTTCCCGGCGTGTTCATGACCGCGAACGCCTACGTGCCCAACAAGGCCGGCAGGCTCCCCGCGGTGTTGTGCGTTCACGGCCATTGGCGCGGCGCGAAGCAGGATCCCGTGGTGCAATCGCGCTGCATCGGCCTCGCGAAACTGGGTTTCTTCGTGCTCGTCGTCGATGCCTTCGGCGCGGGCGAGCGCGGCGTAGGCAAGGCGCTTGGCGAGTATCACGGCGAGATGACGGCGGCCACGTTGTTCCCCGTCGGCCTGCCGCTGAGTGGGCTGCAAGTTTATGAAAATATGCGCGCGGTGGATTATCTCCTCACGCGGCCCGAGGTGGACGGCGCGCGGCTCGGGATCACCGGCGCGAGCGGCGGCGGAAATCAAACGATGTATGCGGGCGCGTTTGACGAGCGCTTCAAGGCGGTCGTGCCCACGTGCTCGGTCGGCAATTATCAGGCGTATCTCGGCGCGGCGTGTTGCCTGTGCGAGGTGGTGCCGGGCGCGCTGAAGTTCACCGAAGAATGGGGCGTGCTCGCACTGGTCGCGCCGCGCGCGTTGATGGTCATCAGCGCGACGAAGGACGCGCCGCAATTCTCGGTCGGCGAGGCGAAGAAATCCCTCGCGCTCGCGCAACCGGTCTTCGCGCTGCACGGCAAACCGGAGAATGTGAGGCACGCGATCTTTGAATCGCCGCACGCCTATAATCAGCCGATGCGCGAGGCGATGTACGGCTGGATGACCAAGCATCTCAAGGGCGAGGGCGACGGTTCGCCAATTCCCGAGCCGCAATTCCAGACCGAAGATCCCGAGACGCTGCGCTGCTTCCCCGGCGAGACGCGGCCGGAGGATTGGGTGACGATTCCGAAGTTTGCGGCGCGCGAGGCGAAAAGACTTTTGGCGGCGAACGCGAAATCGCCGGAACAATTTTTAGCCGAACGCCCGAAACTGCTGGCAACGCTGGAGAACGAGGTGCTGGCGGTGCAGCGACCACGGTCAACCAACTCGCGGGATACTCTTTTGTTTGGAGCCTCGTGGGGGACCACAGTTTACGATTTGGTTTCGGAACCAGAGGAATTCAAAGCCGGAGCCAATGGTGGACTCTTCGGCCTTCGTAGTGGCCTGCAAACCATTCGCATCGTGCCGTCTGGTCCTCAGCGTGCGCGCCACAACGCGCTCCTCTTCGATCTCGGAGAAAATGCCGAACCGGGGGCGGAAGACATCGGCAGCGCTTTGCGAGCCAGAGCTTGGCGTACCACCAAATTGCACGCCCGGAATTCGTCGCTGTTTGCCACTCCGAACGACCGCATCGGCCGTGCCCCCGACCACAATTCTGCCGAGTGGGCGATGTGGTTGGGCCGCCCGATGCTGGGGCAGTGGGTTCGCGATTTGATGATTGCAGTGAATTATCAAACCAGTGCGCCCGGCAACGAAAAGAACGAGGCAACCGTGTTCGCCAAAGGCTCGGCGGGAATTGTCGCGCTGTGCGCCGCGGCGTTGGATCCGCGCATCACCGGCGTGGTCCTCTTCGGTGCGCCGGCAAGTTACGTCACTGAGATGCCGTATGAAAAGCAGCGGCTCGGCATCATGGCCCCGGGCATCGTGCGCGATGTGGGCGACATCGCACAACTGGCCGCGCTCATCGCGCCGCGGCGGGTGATCGTTGCGGGTGCGGTTTCAGCGGTCGGCAAGCCACTGACCCACGCCGAGGCGGAAGCGCAATTCGCCAGCACCCGCGCGGTTTATCGTCAGCTCGGGGCCGAGTCGCAATTTCGAGTGACGACGCTGACCAATGCCGCCGACATCGCGCTGCAATTCTTTGAATGACGATGCGTCAGCGCGATTCGCGACGCGTCGGCTCAGGAGCGTTGTCGCGCATCGCCCGAATCGGGGAGGAGTTCTTCACGCAGAGGCGCGGAGCGCGCGGAGGAACGCAGAGGAGTGCTTGGTTTTCTCTCCGCGTTCCTCTGCGTTCTCCGCGCCTCTGCGTTAAACCCGAATTCCGAAGTTGGGATTTGGTGGGCCGCTGGAGCGCGGCCCTCCGGGCCGCAGCAGCCGCGCGCGCGAGGGGAGCGTGAGATGTGTGTCGCGTGCGTGACGGGCGCGGCC
>JAYVOY010000005.1:0-2937 GCA_043757645.1 Verrucomicrobiota bacterium | reverse complement strand
GTCTGAGCCGTAACGATGCAGTAGGCAGGACCGCCGCCGTCTCGGCGGCTCACACCGTCCAAAGGCGGTGGAGGCGGGCATTTTCCGCAGTGCAAAAGATTCCCGGAACAGGGAACCAAAAAAGGCAGTGTGAATGGCCCGCGCGAACTGCCCACGCCCTGAGCCGCCGAGACGGCAGCGGTCCGACTTCCCACGCCGTGAGCCGCCGAGACGGCAGCGGTCCGACTTCCCACGCCGTGAGCCGCCGAGACGGCGGCGGTCCGACTGCATCGTTGCGTCTGAGGACAGGACGATTGCCGCGCGGGAAAAGTTAGCGTCTCGTTACCTCGACTCCCACAAAGCGGGGCATGGCCAGCCGGTGCGCGGCCCCGCTTCCCTCCTTGAAAATCCCCGGCCCCTCCCTACTCTGCCGCGCATGAGGCGAGGCGATTTTCTGAAGGCGTGGGGTTTGTCCGGCTTGAAATTGCGGTTCGGTTTTCTGGACACCGAGTTCGCACCTGATAGCCCGAGCGGCCCCGCCGGGATGGAGATTTCTCAAGATTTTTCGGGGAATGACGCGCGTGAACGCAGGCCTCGCTCGAAAAAAATTTGATGTCTCATCCGGCGTCATTCGGTGGCCACTACAAATGGCATTTCACTTTGAATCCTCGCTTTTATGTCTGACTCACAAATCCCCGCCCACGCGCTGTGGGTTGAGCTCTCGACACGCAGCACCACGCAGCGGTTGCATCATCGCAGCGGGGAGGAGGAGACGGCGGTGGCGAGCGTGGTGAGCCTGTTCCAAAAGACGCGGGAACTGATGGAGGCGCATCCGGGCGCGACGGAGTTTCAGCGGCTCGCGGAGGCGTTGCTCAATCGCACGCTGCGGCCCGCGACGGCGCGCTGGCACGGCTGGATGACGGCGGCGCCGGACGCGCGCAGCGATGAGGGAAAAGCCGCGGGGCAGTTCCAGGATGAGTGGGGGCGCCGCCAGTTCCGCCGCGAGTTGCGCGCGCTGCAACCGCGCTTGCTCGGGTTCCAAAAGGCGTTTGCGGCGGTGAAGGACGGCCACGCGCCGGAGGCGTGGTGGACCGCGCCGGAGGCCGCGCAATTGGAAGTGTTGCGGGGCGAGTGCGTGGTGCTGGCGGAAGCCCACTTGGGCAAATCGCTGACGCCGGGCATCGGCGAGCAGGTGCGGTTCGGGGAGATGCCGGAGCCGGAGCGCAGGGAACTGTGCGGGCGCATCAATGCGGCGGAGCACGCCGAGATTCGGCGGCGGCGCGGGCTGGGGGACGGCGCGAAAATCGAGAATGCCGCCGCGCTGGCGTTCTCGGGCGGCGGGATTCGTTCGGCGACATTTTGCCTCGGCATCACGCAGGTGCTCGCGCGGCGGGGCTTGCTGCGGGACTTCGATTATTTGAGCACGGTTTCGGGCGGCGGTTATTTCGGCGCGTTTCTGAGCGCGTATCTCGGCAGTGATGCCGCGGAGAAGGCGGCGGCGGCGGGCGGCAAGGAGCCGGTGGCGGCGCCGCAACCCGCGCCCGCGTCGGACGTGGAAAGCCGGGCCGCCGCGGAGCGAATCGAAGCGACATTTCTACCGGCGGAGAATCGCCGCGAGCCGCGGCCGCTGCGGCATCTGCGGAATCGGAGCCGGTATCTGGCGGACAATCGTTTTCAAGACAAGGTGATCGGCATCGGGATGGTGCTGGTGGGCGTGGCGTTCAATTTGTTGATGCTGCTGCCCGTGCCGCTGACCGCGGTGTTGGTCACGATGTTTTTCCATCGCCAATTCCATTGGTTTGGCGATTTGGGTTGGGTGGATCAAAAGGCGGGGTGGGTGCCGGGGTGGGACGCGCCGGTGACTCGGGCGTTCGGCGGCGCGCTGGGGCTGACCGCGTTGCTCGCGCTGGCGTATCCGTGGATCAAGGCGCGGGCCGACCGATCGCCCGGCCCGGAGGCGCCGCCGCGGGTGCTGCGGTATTGGCGCAACATTTTCTGGGGCGCGTTGGTCGCCAGTGCGCTGCTGTTGTCCTCGTGGCTGGTGCCGTTCGGTTTCCGCCTGTACATCGATTTGCGAAACGCGGGTTTTCTGGATCGCTTCGCGGCGTTTGGGGCGAAGCTCGAACAATTGAGCGGACTCGCGGGCTTGTCCGCCACGGCGTTGCTGGGTGTGCTGGCGACCAAGCAAAAATTTGGCGGGAAGGTTGGCTGGGTGCTGGAGAAGGTGGTGATTCTCGCGGGGCCGCTGCTGTATTTGTACGTTTTCTACGCGGTCGGTTACCTGCTGATGTTCGCGTCGGAATGGGAGCAGTGGCGCTGGGAATATGTGTTGGGCGCGCTGGTGAGCATGGTCCTGTGGGGTTGGTGGCTCGTGGATATCAACACGTATTCGCCGCACAGTTATTATCGGGATCGGTTGGCGGAGTGTTATCTGATCCGGCCCAAAAACGCGGCGGGCACGGCGGCGGATGAGGCCACGGTGGGGGTGGTTTCGGCGGACCGGTTGAAGCTCTCGGACCTCGGTGCCAACACGGCGGCCCCGTATCATTTGCTCAACGCGACGGTGAATCTGCCGTCGAGTGACCTGCGGGAAATGCGCGGGCGCAAGGGAGATTTCTTCGTGTTCAGCAAACATTTCTGCGGCGGTCCGATGTGCGGCTATCACGCCACGAAGGAACTCGAGGCCGCGGATCCGCACTTGAATCTCGGGACGGCGATGGCGATCTCGGGCGCGGCGGCGTCCTCGAACATGGGGCGGTACGCGACGGATTCGTTTCGCCTGGTGATGACGCTGGCGAATGTGCGGCTGGGGTATTGGCTGCGAAATCCGCGGCTGGGCGTGAAGACGACGAGCAAAATGAAGGGGCCGGGGCCGTCGTTTTTGTTTCGTGAAATGTTCGCGAGCGGGATGAACGAGCACGGGAGTTGCCTCAATTTGTCCGACGGCGGGCACCTCGA
>JAYVOY010000004.1:0-2944 GCA_043757645.1 Verrucomicrobiota bacterium | reverse complement strand
AATCCACCGGCAACTGCGTCGCGAAATGCGAGCGCTTGTAGTGCAGCGTGGCGGGCTTGCCGGTGTTCATGTGCGCGGGGAAGAAAACAAATTAGGCCTCGAAATGAAAGGGGATTGATGGTCGATTGCAGCCGTGAAACATGACGGAGAACTGCCGATGAAGATCGTGGGGCGGAAAGGTGAACCGCACGTCGATGCGGTCGCGATCGACAGCATGCAGCGCATGGCCAACGATCTGCGCCGGGGCCGACCCTTTATTCCCAAGGGTGTCCATCGTTTCAAAACCTTCGAGGAAGCCGACGCATGGACACTCCGCATGATGACCCGCCGCTCGAACCGCGCTTCCCAACCCTAGACGACCTGCGCGACTTGTGCCGCCGCCTCAACGCGGCGGGCGCAAAGTATGTCGTCGTGGGTGGCTGGGCGATGGTTCACCACGGAGCCACGTGGACCACTGCCCCCATCGAGCTGCTTGTGGACACGTCGCCGGAGAATTTTGAGCGGGTGAAAACCGCCATGCTCGGCCTGCCCGACGGTGCGATTCGCGAGGTTCAGCCAGGCGATTTGAATCAGTTCGTGGTCGTGCGCGTGGGTGATGAATTTGTCGTTGATTTGATGAAATCCGCGTGTGGGATTGAATTCGCGGAAGCCATCCAGCACACCGTGGAAATTGATGTGGCCGGTGTTCCCATCCGCTTCGCCAATCCCCGCCTCCTCTGGCGCATGAAGCAAACCCATCGCGAGAAGGACGCACTGGACCGGCAGTTCCTGCGCGCACTGCTCAAGGGCGAACTGCCGCCAAATCCCGATGCGCTTCCACGGTGAACCCGAATTCCGCAAACGGAATGGGGAGCGCGCGCGGCTGCTCTGGAATTCGGATTGAACCTGAAAAAAAACAGTTGATGCCCACGAAACCCACGAAAGGAAACGCTGTTGCGGAAACACGCGGACTCCCTGAACCGGGGGGTGAATCCGAAGGCCCTCAATCTCAGTTTGTCCCTTTTTTTTCGTGTGGTTGGTGTGTTTCGTGGGCCAATTCTTCCGCCGTTTTTCAACTGAACGCACCTTGCAATCACGCGTGATCTACTTCGACCACAACGCCACCACGCCGCTCGCCCCGGCCGCGCGCGACGCGTGGGTGCGGGCGGGCGAGCAGTTCATCGGCAACCCCTCCAGCCCGCACCGCCTCGGCGCGCGCGCGGACGCGGCGCTCACGAACGCGCGCGAGCAATTCGCCGCGCACCTCGGCTGCGACGCGCTCGATCTCGTGTGGACCTCCGGCGCGACCGAGTCGAACAACACCGCCGTCCACCACTTCGCGCGCACGCTGAAGGCCACGGAGGAATTCTGGATTTCCGCCATCGAACACCCGTGTCTGCGCGAGGCCGCGCGGTTTCATTTCGGCCCGCGCGTCCGCGTGATCCCCGTCACGCGCGCCGGCGTGCTCGATCTCGCGTGGTTGAAAAAACAGCTCGGCAAAAAAACGCCCGGCGCGGTCGCGGTGCTGGCCGCGAACAATGAAACCGGCGTGCTCCAGCCGTGGCGCGACGTGCTCGCGCTGTGTCGCGCGCGCGCGATTCCCTTTCTCTGCGACGCGGCGCAATGGCTCGGGAAACTTCCGGCGACGGGTTTGGGCGACTGCGATTTCGTCAGCGGCTGCGCGCACAAATTTGGCGGGCCGAAAGGGGTTGGTTTTCTGAAATGCCCGGCGCGCGGACGCGTGCAACCGCTGCTGCACGGCGGGCCGCAGGAGGAAGGCCGCCGCGCCGGCACCGAGAGCGTGGCCGCCGTGCTCGCGATGACCGCCGCGCTCGCGGCCCGCGCGCCGCAACTCACCGCGGAGCGCCTCGCCGCGCGGCTCACGCTGCGCGCGGATTTCGAGCAACGGCTGCAACGCGCCGTCCCCGGCGTCGAGATCGTCGGCGCGGGCGCGGAGCGTTTGTGGAACACCGTTTCCGCCGTGATGCCCGCGGCCGATTGCCGTGTGCGTTGGGTGGTGAAACTCGACAAGGCGGGCTACGCCGTCTCGACCGGCTCCGCGTGTTCGAGCGGCAAGGAAGAGCCGTCGCACGTGCTCGCCGCGATGGGTTACCCCGCGTCCGCCGCCGCGCGGGTGTTGCGTTTCAGCAGCGGCCCCGAGACGACCGCCGAAGAGTGGACCGGCCTCGCCGAGGCCGGAGGAAAAATCGCCAAAACCCTGTAGCGCGAACTCCGCATCCGGACGGGAGCGCACGCGGCCCGCGTGCCGGTTTGGGCGACCCGCCCAAACCGCCGTGTCCCAGTTCTAACCTTCTTCTCCGCGCAAAAAAGTGAGTGGAACGAGGTTTTCGGCGAGCCGCCGAAAACGGCACGCCAGCGGCGCGCGCTCCCCCTCATCGCCCCTGCCCCAGCCACAGCAAAAACGCCGGCAGCACCACGCCCAGCGTGAGCGAGACCCACACCGGCCATTGCGCGCGCAGGGTTTTGAACGCGAGCACGAGGCCGATGAGAATCATCACCGTCGAGGCAATCGACATCACCACCACCAACGCTTGGTATTTTTTGGGCGAGGAAGGTTTGTCCAGTTCGTTCTCGCTCGGAAAAATCTGGTCGGAATGCACGACGCGGAATTTTTGCAGCAGCGTCTCCGCCTCGCTCGGGGATTTGAGGCGGTTCGGATTCAGCGTCTGATACCAGCCGGTGAGGATGTAGAAAAGCAGCAGCGGCGCGAAGAAACAACCCAGATACAGGTGCAGTCGGCGAAGCAGTTTCATCGGGGAAGTGGGGGAAATGCGCGCCGCGGGCCGGACGCGCCGCGCGCTCAATCCAGCACCGGAATAAAAACCTTCTGCCCGACCCGGATGGCGTTCGGATTCAAATTGGGATTGGCCGCGAGCACCTGTTTCTGCGTCACCTGTTTCTTCCCGAGCTTTTTGAACTCGGCGTTGTAGGCCGCGAGAATCGT
>JAYVOY010000003.1:0-2952 GCA_043757645.1 Verrucomicrobiota bacterium | reverse complement strand
TGCCATCCGGCGACGCGCTGTAGCCGTAGGTGAAACCGGTGCCCTTGCCCGACACGTCGCGTTTGTTGCGGCCGTCGAGGTCCATGAGGAAGGGCTTGGAAATGCCCTTGAGCAACGGCGTGAAACCGAGGCCGCGTCCGTCGGGGAGAAAGAACAAACCGCCGTTGTAGTGACTCACGCGCTCGACTGCGGTGACGTTGTTCACCTTGCCGGAGTCGAGTTCGACGAGGCACGCGTCGAGCGCCCATTTGCCCGGTTCCATGCGAAAGGTTTTGTGTTCATCCTCCCAGCGGCCGTTTGCCGGGTCTTGCCAGCCGCGCGAGACGATCGCCTGTTTGCCGTCGGGCGACCAACCGGCGAACTGCGTCCACGCCTCCGGCCCGTCCGCCAGTTCCTCCGCGATGCGCCGGCGCCCCGTGCCGTCCGCGGCGATGAGGGCGGCGCGCATGGCGCGGACATTCGCGTGGCGTCCGCCGGGGAGGTTCGTTTGCAGCTCGGTGTAGCCGATCAGTGGCTCCGCGGCTGGAGCCGTGCAGCAAAGAAAGCCGATACCGAGCAGCGCGGCGCGGTGGAGCAGTCGCGGCGCGAGGAGGAGTGCGAGTCGGTGAATCATAACGGGATTGCCGGTAGCCGGACGATTCGTGGACTGAACGAATTGAATCGGTCGGTGAGCGCATCTCAGCGCGCCTCCGGACGCGCGCAACGAAACGCCGGTCAATGAAACTGATCGGAGAAAAACCCTCGTTGTCACGCCGCGGATCAAAGGCTGCTTCCTACCGATTCCGGAAATCCGCCGCGCCGCTCCCGCGTACCGGAGGCTTAACCGGAACGAGGCAGCAGGAGCGCCGCCGTCTCGGCGGCTCCCGGCGTGGGAAAGTCCGCGGGGGCCAATTGTCCGCGCGCTTTTGTTTCCCGATTCAGTGCGCATTTGAGGCTGCGGAAAATCCGCGCGTTCGCCCCGTTGGGACGGTGCGAGCCGCCGGGACGGCGGCGCTCCTACTGCCTCGTTCCGGCTGAGTGTTCCCACCGGGCAGCGGACAAACCCTCACCGAAGGCCCGTGGATACGGAGGCAAGCCGCGTGACACCCGGCGCTCCGATGGCCTTCTTACGGCTCACACCTTCGCCAGCGTGTGGGTCAGGTACGGTAGCAACTGCTTTTTGCGCGAGACCACGCCGGGCAGTTCGTAGATGCCGTCCTCGAGTTTCGGGTAATCAATCTGCCGGACAAATTCCTCCGGCCCGCTCACGAGGAGCAGCGAGGTTTGCATCACCACATCGGTGACGAGCAGCGTGGAGAGGTAATAGGCGCGGGTGCGGCGGTAGTTGTGGAGCGCGTCGAGCACCTCTTGTTTGCGCTTCCAGAATTGGTCAAAACCAATTTCCTCGATCTGCGCGACGCTGAACTTGCGCGCGCCTTCCTCGTATTCCTTGCAGTCGGTCGTGATGGCCTGCGGCGCGGGCTTCGAGGTGAGCAGCGAACCGGAGGCGAAGAGTTTGTCCGTGAAATCCGCGGCGTTCACGCCGGCGAGGCGCTCGAGTTTCTCCAAAATTTCCGCGTCGCGCGCCGTCGTCGTGGGCGAGGTGAGATTCAACGTGTCGGACACCAAACCCGCGAGCAGCAGGCCCGCGATGGCCGGCGGCAGCGCGACGCCGTAACGGAAAAAGCAATCGGCCACGATGGTGCTCGTCGAGCCGACCGGCTCGTTGCGAAACAGAATCGGCCGCGCCGTCGTGAGCGCGCCGATGCGGTGATGGTCGATGATCTCGATGATGTCCACGAGGTCCGCGCCCGCGACGGCCTGCGAGAGTTCGTTGTGATCCACGAGGATGAGTTGCCGCTCGACGGGCTTGAGCAAATCGGACTTCGCCAAAATGCCCGTGACGCGGCGGTCATCATCGACGACGGGGAACGCGGAGAGCTGCGATTGCGCGGCCATGCGTTGGATGGCCGCCAGATTTTCCTCCTCGTGAAACGTGAGGAATTTCTCGTTCAACACGTGATCCACCGTGACCGCCGCGCGCACGAGCATCGCGGTGGTCGCGGTGTCGTGCGGGCATTGGATCAGGCTGACCTCATTGCGCTTGGCCTCGGTGAACACCTCCGACTCGATCGGCATCCCGCCTGTCACCACGAGCACGCGCACGCGGCCGAAGATGGCGCGCATCTGGATGTCGCGCCGGTCGCCGACGACGACCACGAGTTTTTCCGGCGGATAATTCGTGAGCCGTTTGCCGAACGATTCCTCGCTCATCGCGCCGATCATCAGGATCAAATCCTCCTCTTTCTCCGCCTCGATGCCGAAGAGCATCGTGCCGCCCAGCGTGCGCGCCAACCGCCGCACCGACGAAATCACGCGGCGCGAATCGAACAGCCGCGAACCGGACGAGAAGAAGAATTTGCTGATCTTGAACAACGAAATCAGCCCGCGGCACGTGCGGTCGTCGTTGAGCACCGGGATCACGCGGATGGCGCGTTCATCCATCAATTCCAGCGCCTCGGCCACGGTGTTTTGCGCCGTGACACTCACGACGCGCGTCTGCATCACGTCGCGCACTTTCGGCGCGACATCCGCGACGAAGCGCGGCGCGGGCACGCCGAAGGTGCGGAGGACGAAATCGATGCGGTCATTCGTGTCGCCGCAGCGCGCGGCCACGGCGTTCTCCATGCCGGTGCGGCGCTTGAACTCCGCGTAGCCGATCGCCGAGCAAATCGAGTCCGTGTCGGGATTGCGGTGGCCGATGACAAAAATCTCACTCATGCGCGACGGTCGTTTCTGTTGCTGGAATCTTGTTTGCCCGCGCTGTCCAGCGCAGGCGCGCGAGAGTAGGAGCAAAACCGTCGCGCGCAATCCGAAAGCCGATTTTGCGGACGGAGCGCCGAGCGCCGGCGCGGCGCGGACCAAGGGACGCCTGGCGCTCGCCGAGCCGGTGCTCGGCGCTCCGCGGCGGTT
>JAYVOY010000002.1:0-2959 GCA_043757645.1 Verrucomicrobiota bacterium | reverse complement strand
GCCACGCCGCCGAGTCCGCCGCCCGACGTCCACAAAAACTCCCGCCGCGTCAACGGCGCCGACCGCCGCGGAGCTTGGTGAAACGGCGAGTCATTTGTCATGGAACCCAGCTAATTTGTGGCGACCGTCTCCGCGTGCGCCGCCGCCGTTTCCGTTTCGGCCTCGAACCATTTGCCGTGTTCCTTGATCAGGTCCACGAGCTGGTCCACGGCCTCGGCCTCCGGGATGTTGAACTTCACGGGCTTCTTGCCGACGTAGAGATTGATCTTGTTCGGCGCGCCGCCCACGTAGCCGAAATCCGCGTCCGCCATTTCGCCGGGGCCGTTCACGATGCAACCCATGATCGCGATCTTCACGCCCTTGAGATGCTCGGTGCGCGCCTTGATGCGCGCGGTGACGGTCTGAAGATTGAACAGCGTGCGGCCGCAGCTCGGGCACGCGACGTAATCCGTCTTGAAACTGCGGCAACCCGCCGCCTGCAAAATATTGTACGCCAGCCGCAGCGACAGCCCCGCGCCACTCTCCCCGCGCACCAGAATCGCGTCGCCAATGCCGTCGGCCAGCAGCGCGCCAAGGTTCACCGCCGCGCGCAAGAGCGCGACCTCGGGCGTCAGCGGCACCGGTTCAAAGTTCACGCAATCCTTGAGCAAAATCGGATTGCGGCGGCCGAGGCGTTTGAGGCGCGCGGCGAGCAGACGAAACGCGGTGATCGGCGGCAGCGCCACGCCGTCCCGCACGGTCACCAATTGCGTGTCGCAGTTGATTTGCTCGATGCGCAACTCCTGCGTGGGATCGAGTTCGAGAATGTTCAAGTCCTCGTAAACCGCCTCCGGTTTCACGTCCGCTTTCGGCGAGATTTTCGGCGCAACTTTGTCGAACGTCGCGCGCGTGACGACGACGCGCACGGTTTGTTCGCCGCCGCATTTCACCGTTTCGCTCAACTCGATCTCCGGCGTCTCGCGCCGCTCGTAATGGAAGGGATCGAAACTCGTTGTAGGAGCCGACGTGAGGAGGCTCTGACTATTTTCCGATTCATTTGGCAAGAGCCTCCTCACGTCGGCTCCTACAACGAGGGAGGGAATCTGCGCGAGCAGGTCGTTGCACACCGCGATCTCGCGCGGGCTGTCCTCCGTGAGCGAAACGCGGATCGTGTCGCCGAGGCCGTCGCACAGCAGCGAGCCGATGCCGATGGCGGATTTGATGCGGCCATCCTCGCCCTCGCCCGCCTCGGTGACGCCGAGGTGGATCGGATAATTCCAGTCCGGCCCCTCTTGTTCGAGCCGCGCCACGAGCAGGCGATAACACTCGATCATCACCTTCGGATTCGAGGACTTCATCGAGAAGACGAAGTTGTGGTAGTCGAGCGACCGCGCGATCCGCGCGAACTCCAGCGCGCTCTCGACCATGCCCAGCGGCGAGTCGCCGTAGCGGTTCATGATGCGGTCGGAGAGCGAGCCGTGGTTGGTGCCGATGCGCAGCGCGCGGCCCAGGTCTTTGCAGACGCGCACCAGCGGCGCGAATTTTTCCTCGATGCGCCGCAGTTCCTCGGCGTAGGCGTCGTCGGTGTATTCCTTCACCGCGAATTTTTTCGAGTCGGCGTAATTGCCGGGGTTGATGCGCACCTTCTCGACCCATTTCGCGGCTTCCAGCGCGGCGTCTGGCTTGAAGTGAATGTCCGCGACGATCGGCACGCGACAGCCGCGGTCGTACAATTCGCGGACGATGTGCTTGAGGTTCGCCGCGTCCTTCACCGTCGGCGCGGTGATGCGCACGAGCTCGCAGCCGACGGCGACGAGTTCGAGCGTTTGCTTCACGCACTCGGCGGTGTCCATCGTGTCGCACGTGAGCATCGACTGCTTCACGACCGGATGCGCGCCGCCGATGACGACGCCCCCGTGGCGGGGATCGCCGACGACGACTTCGCGGGTCCGGCGGCGTTGGAACAAAAAGGGATTCTCGCAGTATCTCATGGCTTGGCGGGAATGGGCGTGGGCGTCGCGGTTGCGGCGGGCGCGGAGGTGGCGGGCGGCGTTGGCGGCTCCGGCGCCGGCTCGCGCTGTTCGATCATTTTGTCCTGCTTGAACATTTGCCGGAACAACGAGATGCGTTTGATGTCGAAGAACGTCACGTACAGCATGAAGGAAATCAGCATCACCGCGAACGCCGTGGTGAGGTATTCCTGCAACCGCACGCTCAACGGGCGGCGGCGGATTTTTTCGAGAATCGCCATCACAATGTGCCCGCCGTCGAGCACGGGAATCGGCAGGAGATTCAGCACCGCGAGATTGATGTTGAGCAGCACGAGAAATTTCAGCGCCAGCCGGTAATCCGTGTTCACCTGC
The DNA here is from genome assembly GCA_043757645.1 of Verrucomicrobiota bacterium. GTDB lineage: Bacteria > Verrucomicrobiota > Verrucomicrobiia > Limisphaerales > BJHT01 > BJHT01. The sequence continues at coordinate 617 of JAYVOY010000002.1, read as the reverse complement.
GCGCCCAGCACCGCGAGGATGCCCACCGGCCCGCTCAAATCCTTCGCGCCCACGCCGGTCTGTTTCGAGTTCCCCAGCGCGCCGAGTGTCGAGACCATCTGGTCCCAGACCTCGCCGACGACAACCCAGGGCAGCGGGTGTTGAATCTCGTAAACATCCTGCGCATTGCTGCCGACCTCGACCGAGATACGGCCAATGTTCGCAACGGTGTCGAGCGTCGGCGTCACCTTCAACGTCAGCTTTTCCCCGGCCCGCTTGACGACGATCTCGGTCTCCTTGCCGCCGCGTCCCTTGATCAGACTGATGAGTTGCTCGCGACCCGCGATTCCCACGCCGCCGAACGAAAGCACCTCGTCCTCCGCCTTCAACCCCGCGGCCTCGGCCGGTCCTTTCGGGAGAATGCGCTTGAGCACCGGATGATCGCGCGGTTCGAGGCCGAGCATTTTCAGTCCGACCTGATTGTTCACCTTGGCCGTGAGTTGGTAGGTCTTGCGCTGACCTTCATGCTCGATGACGACTGGCAGCACGTTGGCCGGCGCGAGAAAAGTGATTTCATGCACTTTGTCCCAGGAACCAACCACCTTGCCGTTCACGGAAATGATCCGGTCGCCCGCGAC
>JAYVOY010000001.1:0-10981 GCA_043757645.1 Verrucomicrobiota bacterium | reverse complement strand
TCCGCCGCCGGCTGGCGCATCCAGGGCAGGCCCGGCGCGAAGCTCACGTGGCTGCCCGAGCGCGGCAAAAAAGTGATTTCCCTCGGACAAGTTCCAGAGCTGTTTTTCCTCGTCCCCGGCGGCACCAAGCAATTGCAATTCTTCTACAGCGGCGGCCCGTTGAAACTGCTCGCCCCCGACCGCAAAGTGATCGCCGAAGTAAAAGCCGACGACGAAATCGTGACCATCCAGGTGCCCGCCGGACTCGCCGGCCAAGTCTGGAGCCTCTCGCCCCACGCGCACCATCAGCTCTGGTTTTTCAACGCGCCCAATTGTTTCGCCGCGTCGCCGGACGGCCTGCTGGTGCCGGAGCAGTGAGCTGGTCCGGGGTTCGGAGTCCCGCCTTCAGCCGCAACTATGCGGGAGTAGCGCCGCCGTCTCGGCGGCTCACCTCGTCCAAACGGGACGGCGCGCGCATTTTCGGTTGCGTAATCGGTTCACTGAAAAGTGAACTGGAAAATTGCGTATGAGTTGCTGGCGCGACCCGCCCACGCCGTGAGCCGCCGAGACGGCGGCGCTACTTGACCAAACGCACCGCCGCCCGTCTCGGCGCGGTTGACGAAAGGCAACGCGCGGCAACCAGCGGGTGACAATTTACTCGCGGAGGCCGCGGCTCGTCCGCACGATTGAACCCACAAACAGAAAGGCAAACGACGATGGCAATGGAAGAAAGAGTGCTTTGTTTTGAACGGACGCTGCTGGAAAAGCTGGGCGTGTTTCAGGGGCTGAGTCTCGAGGTCGAGCGGTACCTGCCGGTGGTGAGCGCCTCGGCAAATCTCCTGTATCTGAACCGGAGCGAGGCCGAGTTGGACCAGCGCTACAAGCAACTCATTCCCTACGTCCTCATTCTCTGTCGCGGCAAAATTCTGCGTTATCGGCGCGGCAAGGGCGGACAGGAAACGCGGTTGCACGGTTTGTTTTCCGTTGGCATCGGCGGGCACATTTCCGAGGAGGATCACGGGCTGTTTTCACAGGACCGCGGCTATCAGGACGGTATGCGGCGCGAATTGCTGGAGGAAGTCGCCCTCGGAAACGTGCAGGACGCCGCCGTGGCGGTGATCAATGACGACAGCACGGAGGTTGGGTACGTCCATTTCGGCGTGGTGCATGTGGTGCAGGTGCCGAACGAGGATGTCGCGGAACGGCGCAGCGGCATCGTCGCCCCGGAGTTCGTACCGCTCGGCGAGGCGGTCCGGGATTTGTCGGGTTACGAAACGTGGTCGCGCATTTGCCTGGAACACCTGGATTCGCTGCTGACCAAGGCTGCCGCACTGGGCGTCGCCGCTCCCGAACGGGTGATGAGTTGATTCGTTTCGCGACGACCGCACCGACTGGAAGAGGGATTATCGGAGCGACAAAATGAAAACGTTTCAAGAATACCAAGCCTTCGCCACCAATTTGCCCGTGGCTCTGCGAAACCATCGCGACCGATTGCAGTTCCCCATCTCGGGCTTGCAGGAGGAGGCCGGCAAGATTGGATCGCTGATTAACGCAGCCCAGGTGTCCGGTAAATTCACTCTGACGCCGGAGCAAACCGGCGAAGTGAAGGACAGGCTGGCTGACATTTTGTGGTGCGTCGCGCTGCTGTGCAGCGAGACGGCGATTCCGCTCGCGGACGTGGCGAAGCACAGCGTCACGCAGGTTCAAGAAAGGATGCAGCAGTTCGATCCGGAGCGGCGCTGAGGAACCACCTCGTCGGAGGTGAAGATGGGGGCAGCGTATTTTTCGAGCAGGCCCTCACGCTAAAATTCACTCGCGAACATCGGTTCGCAGCGGTGGCTCCAGATTCCTTTCAGAAACGCGACCAACAACCCCGCTCCGAACACCACCAAACCGCAAACACCGCCCATGAAATTCATCGTCACCTGCGGTCCGAGCTTCGAGCCGATTGATGCGGTTCGGCGGCTCACGAATTTCTCGAGCGGCGAATTGGGTGTGCTGCTCGCGGAACAACTCGTCGCGGCGGGGCACGAGGTTTTTTGTCTCAAGGGCAGCGGCGCGACGCACCGCGATCCCGCGGCGCACGCGCGCTGTCACGTGCGGCGCTTCGACACGAACGATGATTTGCTCGCGCGCTTGCGGGAACTGAGCGCGGTCGCGCCGGAGATTCGCGCGGTGTTTCACGCGGCGGCGCTGTGCGATTACCGCGTGGCCACGGTGCGCGACGAGGCGGGCAACGCGCGTCGGGAGGCGAAGCTCGCGAGTCGTTCCGGCGCCCTCACGCTCCAGCTCGAACCGGCGACGAAGGTGATTCACGAGTTGCGTCCGCTCTTCCCGCGCAGCGTGCTGGTCGGTTGGAAGTACGAACTCACCGGCACGCGCGCTGACGCGCTGGCGCGGGTGCGGCGCCAGTTCGCCGAGGCCCACACCGATCTCTGCGTGCTCAATGGCCGCGCGGCGGGCGGGGGCTTCACGGTGTGCGATCCCGCGGGGAACACGAGCCAGTGGCCGACGAAAGCGGCGCTGTGCGCGGAGTTGGCGCGGCGGGTCGCGGCGTGAGTTTTCCCCGCGGCGCGCGCCCGTGTCTTGCAGGAGTCGAAGTCGCGAGACTCTAACTGGGACATTATGCCGATCACGGATCCGAACCCGCGCGGCGGGGAAAAGATTCCGTTGGCGCCGGCGGCGGCGGGTCTGCGACACAACCGCCCGCCAAGGCCGAGTCCGGCCACTGCCGCGCGTCGTCTCGCCGACTCGCATTCGTTGACACCCCCACGGTCAGTTTCTACCGTGCGTGCATGAAAGAACTGCAAGCCTCCCTGCTCGAACTCATCCGCCGTACTTCGGCGGAAATCCCCGACGACGTGCATCAGGCGATCCTGACATCACTCGAGAACGAGAAGAAGGGCACGATCGCCGAGTCGGCGATGAAGATCATCGACCGCAACATCGCGCTGGCGAAACAGAAGTCGCAGCCGATTTGTCAGGACACCGGGAGCATCATTTTTTATATCGAATGCCCGGTGGGCTTGGATCAAATGGCGTTCGAGGACGAGGCGAAACTCGCGGTGAAGGCGGCGACGAAAAGGGGTTTTCTCCGGCAGAATTCCGTGGATTCGCTCACGGGCGTGAACGACGGCACGAACGTCGGACCGGGTTCGCCGACGGTGCATTTTCACCAGCATCACGGCGCGGAGTTAAACGTGCGGCTGATGCTCAAGGGCGGCGGCTGCGAAAACGTCGGCGCGCAATATTCGCTGCCGAACGAGAAGCTGCACGCCAATCGCGATCTCGACGGCTGCCGCAAGGCGATCCTCGACGCGGTGTTGCAGGCGCAGGGCAAAGGCTGCGGGCCGGGCATCCTCGGCGTGTGCATCGGCGGTGATCGCGCCACGGGCTACGAGTTGTCGAAGCAGCAATTTCTCCGGCGGCTGGACGATCGCAATCCGCATCCGCAACTGGACGCGCTCGAACAGGACATCGTGAAGACGGCCAACGAACTGGGCATCGGCCCGATGGGTTTCGGCGGCAAGACGACGTTGCTGGGCGTGAAAATCTGCGCGGCCAACCGGCTGCCCGCCTCGTATTTCGTCAGCGTCAGCTACATGTGCTGGGCCTATCGCCGGCAAGGTGTGGTGCTGAACGCGGAGGGCGGGATTGGGAAGTGGTTGTATTAAGTCGGGCTTGAATGAAACCGTCGCTCTATCTTGAAACTACGATCCCGAGTTATCTGACAGGCCGTCCATCTCGTGATTTGCTCATGGCCGGTCAACAAATCGCCACGAAGAAATGGTGGCGGCTGCGGCGGAATCATTTTGAGTTGTTCACGTCGCAATTCGTCGTGAACGAGGCTGCGCAAGGCGAGGCGAGGATGGCCGCGAAACGCCTGCAACTGCTCCAACCGATTGAGAAACTACGCGTGACGCTCGAAGCCGATGAACTGGCCCGGCGGATTCTGGAAAAGCATTTGCTACCGCCCAAAGCTGCGGTGGATGCGTTCCACATCGCCACGGCGACGGGGTGTCGGATGCACTTCCTCCTGACCTGGAATTGCGTCCATATCAACAACCGTGAGATTATTCCGGGCGTGGAAAACCTGTGTGCCGACGCAGGCTACGCATTGCCCGTGATTTGCACGCCGCTGGAATTGATGGGAACATCCCGATTATGAAAGACCGAATCGTCGAAGAAATCCACCGTTACCGCGCGGCGCACGCCAAACGGTTCAACTACGACATTCACGCCATCGGCGAGGACATTCGTCGCTCCGAAGCCGAATCCGGGGGCAAGTTCGTTACTTGGGACGCGAAACGAAAACGCATGGTGGAAGTGAAGCGATCAGCCGCGCGCGGTAAGACTCTCGCGGCCCACAAATGAAAACGGGCGCGGCCAACCGCGTGCCCGCCTCGTATTTCGTCAGCGTCAGCCACATGTGCTGGGCGTATCGGCGGCAGGGGGTGGCGCTGGGGGCGAAGGGGGAGATTCAGAAGTGGTTGTATTGAGACACGAATGAATAGTCGCCAGACAATTTGAAATTGTTCATAATCTAAACTGTCCAATGCGCACACTCGAAAAACTGACAATAAAGAACTTCAAGTCCATTCGGGAGCAAACGCTTGCACTTGGTCGGTTGAATGTGTTCATCGGTGGTAATGGCGCGGGCAAGTCTAATTTGATCGGCGCGTTCCGTTTCCTGCGTGAAATTGTGAATCAAAATCTGGCCGGATACACCGGGATGAAAGGCGGGGCGGATACACAGCTCTATTTTGGACGAAAGCAGTCTTCAGAAATGTCTTTTCGACTGGAATTCGGAGAGGGTGACATCGGAAACGCATACTCTGTGAAGTTGAAGGCGGCAGACGACGATAGCTTCATAATTGCGGAAGAGGTGGCGTATTATCACGAGCGGAAAAAATACCCCGCACCACACACCAAGGGGATTGCATCCTCCTCCAAGGAGTCGAAACTGAAAACGGCGGGTCACATTTGCGCCCGGGAGGCGATGAGCGATTTGGACAGCTACCGGGTTTATCACTTCCACGACACCAGCGACACGGCGGCGGTGAAAGGCACGGTTGATTTGGAAGACAACCGTGTGCTGCGCCCGCAAGCAGAAAACCTTGCAGCCTTTCTTTATTGGATGCAGCAAAAACAGCCGGATCATTTTGCGAACATTCAGGACACGCTGCGGCAGATCGCGCCATTCTTTGAAGAGTTCCGCCTCGCGCCATCCAAACTGAACGAAGGTAAAATTCGACTGGAGTGGAAAGAGAAAGGCAGTGATGCCTATTTCAATGCTTCTTCGCTTTCAGACGGGACGCTGCGTTTTCTCTGTCTCACGACGCTGTTGCTCCAACCGAAATTACCGATGGTGGTATTACTCGACGAGCCGGAACTGGGCTTGCACCCGGCAGCGGTGACGTTGCTCGCGGATTTATTGGCTTCGGCGGCGACGCGCACACAAGTCATCGTTGCCACGCAGTCGGTGACGCTGGTAAATCAATTCGAGCAGGACGCAGTCTGGACTGTGGATCGCGAAGACAACCAGAGTGTCTTCACCCATTTGAGCGGCGAGGACATGACGGCGTGGCTGGACGGTTATGCGCTCGGCGAGCTTTGGGAAAAGAACGTCCTGGGTGCACGTCCATGAGCAAGCGGGTGCTGATTCTCGTTGAGGGACAAACCGAAGAACGGTTTGTTAAGGATGTTCTTGGTCCAGCCTTCTTCGATCAGGAGTTATTCTTTCATGCGACGATTCTGGTCACGAAACGTGTGAAGGATGGCCCGAACTTCAAGGGCGGCGTGACTAACTTCGCCAAGTTCAAGAACGATGCACAGAGATTGCTGAATAGCGCAGGTGGCGCACTGGTAACAACGATGCTGGATTATTACCGGCTGCCGCTGGACTTTCCGGGAATGAATTCGCGCCCGCTACACGGAACGGCGATTCAGCGCGTCACGCACGTTGAGGATGCCATCGCCAAACACTTCGACTCGCTGCCGAACTTTGCGCCGTTTCTCGTTCTGCATGAATTTGAAGCTTGGCTGTTCTCGTCACTGACCGAGCTTCCTCGTGCACTTACCGAAGCTGGCAAGCAGAAGGAATTTGAAGCTATCCGTGCGGGCGTTGCCAGCCCGGAAGAAATCAACGAACGCCCGGAGTTTGCCCCATCGAAGCGGATTACCAACCTGTTTCCGGCCTACAAAAAAACATTGCACGGCCCGACGACTGCGGCGCGCATTGGATTGGAACGGATTCGCAAAGAGTGCCCGCACTTTAACGACTGGATGAACAAGTTGGAGATTTTTGCACGGGTTGATTAAACCATTTACCTCGAGACGACGGTGGTGAGTTATCTGGTGACGCTGCCCCCGGCGTGCCACTCGCCTCCGCCAGTCCATTTTGCAGAAAGCCTTCACAGGAGAACTCTAAACTTTATGGCAACATTCGATTCAACCAAGACGGCCCTGAGCAAACTGCTGGAGCAGATTGTGGAAGGCAAAATCCAGCTTCCCGATTTTCAACGCGGCTGGGTATGGGACGACGCGCATATCAAATCGCTCCTTGTCAGCATCGCCCGCTCGTTTCCGATTGGCAGCGTTATGCTGTTGGAAACCGGTGGCACGGCGCGATTTCAAATCCGTTTGGTCGAAGGAGTCGAGCTTGCGCCGGGTGCGAACGTCGAGGTGGAGAACCTCATCCTTGACGGTCAGCAACGCCTCACGTCTCTGACTCAAGTGTTGAAGCTCATCGCTCCGGTGAGCACGAAAGACGACCAAGGCCGGGAGGTTCGCCGCCTCTACTACATCGATATTGAGAAAGCCTTGGTGGGAAACAGCAACCTGGACGAGTCCATCATCGCGGTGGATGAGACTCGGTCGTTGCGGAAGAACTTTGGCAGAGACGTTGTTCTCGACTTGAGTTCGCGGGACAAGGAATTCGCGGCGTTTTGCTTCCCGTGTAACCAGATTCTCAACTCCGATGATTGGGAGGAAGGTCTGATGGCCCATGATGCGGCCAAGTTTGCCCGTTACATGGAGTTTCGGAAGCGTGTCTTGAACGCATTCCGGGAATACCAAGTTCCTGTCATCCAGCTAAAGAAGGAGACGAGCAAAGAAGCCGTCTGTCTCGTCTTTGAAAAGGTGAACACAGGAGGCGTCCCGCTTTCTGTGTTTGAGTTGGCGACGGCTACTTACGCAGCGGATGGCTTCAACCTCCGCGACGATTGGTTCGGGCGAGCAGCGGTGAACGTGCAGGGCCGGCACAAGAAGTTCGCCACGAAACCGCTGTTGCGCGACATCGAGCCAACCGAGTTTCTCCAAGGCCTGTCGCTTCTCCACACACACGAGAAACGCTGCGCGGACATTGCCGCTGGCAAGACAGGCAAAGAGGTGACGGCGGTAAGCGCAAAGCGTGAGCATGTGCTGGCGTTGCCTCTGGATGCCTACAAGAAATGGGCGGACAAACTTGGGGATGGGTTCTTTGAAGCAGACCGATTCCTGCGAATGGAGGGTTTTCATCACCCGAAGTTCCTTCCATATCGCAGCCAAATCATTCCGCTGGCCACCGTGATGGTTCATCTCGGCGAGCGGTGGCTAGAGCCGGTCATTCGACAGAAGTTGGCTCGGTGGTATTGGAGTGGCGTCCTCGGCGAACTGTATGGCGGCGCAATCGAAACCAGAATTGCCAACGACTTGGTGAATCTCTTGGCGTGGATTGACGACCCGGCGGCCAGTGAGCCGGTCACGGTGGTCGCGGCGGGCTTTCAACCATCACGTCTGGACACATTGCGGACACGAACAAGCGCGGCCTATCGTGGAATCTATGTGTTGCTCCAGCGGCAAGGCTCAAAGGATTTCTTCTGGAAGGCCCGCATGGTGGACCTCGACCGCGACGAGTGCAAAATAGACATTCACCACATCTTCCCGAGGGACTGGTGCGAGACGCAGAACATCACGCCGAAGGTGTTCAACTCGATTATCAACAAGACGCCCATCTCCTACAAAGCGAACCGGATGATTGGCGGCAAAGCGCCATCGAAATACCTCCTGCAGATTCAGTCTCACGCGCAGGTTCAAGTTTCCGAGGCGGAGCAGGATGACATTCTGAAGTCGCATCTCATCGCGCCGGAACTTCTGCGCGCGGACAACTTCACCGGCTTCATGGCTGCGAGAAAGGCGGCTTTGCTTGAAGTCATTTCAACCGCGATGGGCAAGGAGATTCTTCCTGCTGGCGGTGACGCACCGGCGGAAGATGAAGAAGACGAGGAAGGCGAAGAGCAGTAAAGGCGTCCAATTTATGAACAATCCCACCGCCCTCGTCCAAAAGCTTTGGAATTATTGCAACATTCTCCGGGATGACGGGTTGTCCTACGGCGATTATGTGGAGCAGTTGACGTTTCTGCTCTTCCTCAAGATGGCGGATGAGCAGTCGCGGATGGCGGCGGAAGTGGAGCGGCGGTTGAGCGTGGTGGAGGAATTGGAGTCGGTGGTGTCAGCCAACTCCGATAGATCGCGAGACTCCGTCCTCCAACGCGTTACCTGCTTCGTAGCCAGTCCATTTTGCAGAGAGCGTTCACTGAGGAGCTTGTCGTTCAGACTCCAAATGAACGAACACCGCGCAACCACGCAATAAGTCAAGACGAGAAAGTAAAAACCTATGCCTAGATGGAAAACCAACTTTGAGAGCCAACAAGCCCTTCAAAAAGTTCAAGGGATTCAACGAATTGTTGAATCTGGAAAAACGGACGATCTCCCTCCTGCGGCGCTCGAAGAAATTGCGCGGCTGCTCAAAGTTCTTAAAATCATCGAGGCTAGGCTTTCATCCCTTGACCCGGAATTGTTCCGTCACAATTCATGGGGAAGTTTCGCTAGTTGGCTAGACAGCGCGCAAACCAACATCGTCCAGTTCAACCAGAACCGGAACGTTGGCCACTTGCAGAACGCGAACAATACACTCGACGAAGTTCTGAGCATCGTCCGCCCCGCTAGTGCTGACTATTCGCCGGATGACATCAAGGCGTTGGTGGATGCCAACGTGCAATTCACTCAAACGATCGTCCAGGAACTTGAATTGGTCAGGAAGCGATCGCAAGAAGTGAAGGCTCAGTTCGATGCGCTCTCATCAGCGATTGCGGAAGCAAAGGCTCGCCTCGCCGACCACGACAAGGTTATCCAAGAACAAAAGACCCGACTAGACCAGTCAATCGCAGGCTTTCAGAAACAGTTTTCAGACGCGCAGGAAAAGCGGACAAAAGACTTCGCGGAGGCATTGAAAAAGAACTCGGATGAGTTTTTGCAACAAGGCAAACAATTCGATTCAGTGTTCAGAGAGGACGCTGCCCGCCGCAAGCAGGAATATGAAACCTTCTTTGAAACCGCACGCAAGGAGAGCAACGAGCATTTGGAGTTTCTCCAAAGGCGACAAGATGAGGTAAATAAAATCTTTGGTGCAATCGGCACGACCGCCTTCGCGGGGAACTTCAAGACCACGGCTGACAATGAAGCGAGCGCAGCAAATCTCTGGCGCTGGATTGCGTTGGGGTTAATGGCAGCAATGATTGTGGTCGGCGGTTATGCGTTTTACTACAGCATTAGTCACGAAACCGACTGGCGAGTTTTTGCGTTCCGCCTCGGCACGGTCATTGTCTTGGCAGTACCGGCAATTTATGCTGCGAACGAGTCGTCAAAGCATCGGGAACGAGAGCGATTGAACCGCAAAGTTCATTTGGAACTCGCTTCTATTGACGCGTATCTCGTGTTGCTGCCCGAAGAACAGCGAAACAAAATCAAGGGGAGCTTAACCGAGAAGTTCTTCGGCGTGCCGGCGCTGAAAGAGAAAGCGGACGAGGTCAGTCAGAAGGATTTGTTCGGTGTGCTGACTACGGTCCTCAACAATCTTACGAAAGGGAAATAATCATGTCCTTAACAAAGCAGTTCTCAAACAAGTTGGAAGACTTATGGAAACGGCGCACAGCAGAAGTTCGTGCGCTTGTAGTTCCAAGAGGTGCAGGGCAACCGACGAAGTTTTCGCGACAAGTGAGAGGGCGATTAATAAATCACCTGCTGGACGACGCGACAGCAATCCTTGTCAAACGAGATGGGTGGTTAGAGTTTAGAAAAATCGCTCCCACGCGGCGTCTTTGGCAGATCAAGGGTCACGGCCTCGTTAATCGTGGATGTAACCTGATACATTGGGCCGAGTCCAAGTTGGACGGTTCAATCGTTTACTCTTTCTGGCGTGGTAAGAAATGCCTTCTACGTTGGCAAAGGTGAGACATGGAAATGTCTGCGTAGCTACGACAAATCAGCATATCTTCAATCGGCAAACAGCATCGAAGCATTTCTCGTTACAAATAAGAGCCAGCTTGCAAAAGCCGAATGTCTCGCCACACACCTGTTCCAGCCGCGCGATGAGAAAGTAAAACCGGCTAAAGCGAAATGGGGCAAGGCATGTCCAGTCTGTCGGAAGCATGATGCAATTCGTGACGAGTTGAATTCGCTTTTCAAAATGAAGTGACATTAACAATGAGCACCCACCGCCCTCATCCAAGAGCTTTGGAATTATCCGACGTCTTCTCTGGCCATGGCGGGACTGGCCGCGATGAATTGATTTTCCATGAGCGGACTGATTCCATCCACTCCCGCGCCCGGCGGCGAAATCCTGTTTTTCCAGACGGAGGACGGGCGCACGCGGCTGGAGGTGCGGTTGCAGGCAGAGACGGTCTGGTTGTCGTTGAACCAGTTGGCGGAGTTGTTTCAGCGGGACAAATCGGTGGTCTCCAAGCACGTCAAAAACGCTTTTGACGAAGGCGAATTGCGCCCGGAGGCAACTGTTGCAAAATTTGCAACAGTTCAAACCGAAGGCGGACGCACCGTCAGCCCCACCGCCCTCGTCCAAGGGCTTTGGAATTATGGCGACATTCTTCGCGATGACGGTTTGTCCTTCCGCCTTCGCCGAGGCTTCGGCGGACAAGACGGCGATTGATTCAACATGCCTGACGAA